>NZ_JBSXNN010000104.1:0-65825 GCF_056857635.1 Vreelandella sp. L-15
GGCTGGTGAGGGTGCGGCGACTGGCGCGGAACTTTATGTTGGGCATGGCACTGTCTGGGTGAATGGCGATAATGGCTATATTGCCATGCAGGTCAGTGGGTTAGAAGTGCTTCCGGGGGCCGGTCTCACGGATTCAGGATATATTAAAACCATGAATTGTCGCTATAGAGGGAAGCTACTGCTGAGGCGATCCACAAAAAACATAAAAAAGCCCCGGTGCGTAGCCGGGGCAGCAAGTGAGCATTGAAACAGTAAGTGAAACTACATGGGCGTCTGTTTAGAACTCATAGCGAGCAGAGAGCCACAGGCGGCGACCCTCTTCGCTGTTGGCGTAAACGTTGCCGAAGCTGGTGCCATCGCCGTAGGCGCGGTAGTCGACAAAGTCTTTATCAAATAAGTTGTAGAGGGTGGCGCTGACGTTAAATTGGTCGGTAAACGCGTAACTGCCGCCTAGGTGAAACAGCGAGTAGGCTTTGAAATCCCCCAGGTCAGCGAAGGAGGGCGCGCCCCTAACACGTTCACGGTTGCGATAGCGCTCGCTGCGGTACTCGGCAGAGAGCCAAGTATCTAGCTTCGGTGTCGCCTGCCAACGCAGCGTGGCGTTCAGCGCGTGTTCGGGCGTATCAGTTAGCGGTTCGCCACGATTATTGCCGCTTTTCTGCTCGCTATCGGTGTAGGTGTAATTAGCGGATAAGCGCCAATCGGGGGTGAATTGATAGCTGGTGGAGAGCTCGACCCCCTGAGTCACCGCTTCATCGATATTCACGTCCTGGCTATACACGCCATCCGGGATAAGCGGGTCGTTTTCAATCAGGATATCGTTGCCGCTGGCAATTTTATCGTCGAACTGGTTGTAGAACAGCGTCGCGCTGGCGGTAAAGCCTGTTTGACTATCGTAGTGCGCGCCGATTTCGCTGCTGGTGCTGGTTTCCGGCTCAAGGTCCGGGTTGCCGATCGTCAGGATCGTGCCCTGGCCGGTCACCCCGTTAATACCCGAGTGAAGGTCATTCAGGGTCGGGGTCTTGTAGCCACGGCTCACACCGCCTTTTAATGTCCAGTTCGGCGTGGTGTTCCAGACTAAATAGCTGCGGGGGCTGAACTGGCTGCCAAACGCATCGTGATGGTCGTAGCGGCCGCCCAGCGTCAGCGCGAGATCATCACGCAGCATCCACTCGTCTTCCGCAAAGAGCGACCAGGTGGTTTGCTCGAAAGTCTCATTGGCCAAGCCATCATCCAACTCAGCATCCCACCACTGTAGGCCAACGGTGGTCATGTGGTTACCCAGCGGCATAATAAACTTGCTATCCAGTACCGTATTGGTGGTTTCCAGCTTACGCGGGGCACCGCCAATAATGCTGGGGAAGCCCTCATAGGCAACACCCTCTTCACCGGGAATCGTACGGCCAGTGGTTTCCGTGGTGTTACGCATTAGGCTCGATTCCAGCGTGCCTGTGGCAAAGCGTCCAGTATGGCCGATAGCCACCTGTTCCCGCTCAAAACGCAGCTCGTCGGCATAGCCGTTTGCCACGCCAGGGTTGGGCGCACAGCTGCGGGTGCGGCCGTCCAACGTACCGAGTTGGCACTCGTCGTTGTTGTAGCGCTGGCGGTTCACCTCCCCATCCAGCCAAAGGTCGTGGCTGTCGTTAGGCGTCCAGGTTAGTTTGCCGCCCAGGTTGTACACATCGCCCTCTACCGGGCTAGGGCCACGCTGGCTCACCTCAACCGGGTTGCCGTTAGCGTCGGTGTAGACAAGCTCTGATGCGTCACGCTCATAAAAACGCCCGCGCAGTTGAACGCCCAGCGTGTCCTCTACCAGCGGGCCGCTGGTGTAGAGGTTAATTTCACGGCGGTCGCCAAAGTCACGATCTTCATTAAAAGTACTCTCGACGCCGACCGAGCCAACCCATTCGCGGTCTACTCGGCGGGTAATAATGTTGATCACGCCGCCCATGGCATCTGAACCGTATAGGGTGGACATCGGCCCGCGAATCACCTCAATACGCTCAATGCTGGAAACCGGCGGGAAGAAGCTGGTCGAGGTTTCGCCAAAACCGTTAGGCGTGACGCTTCCAGCCGCATTTTGGCGGCGGCCATCAATCAGGATTAGCGTGTAGTCGCTGGGCATACCGCGAATGCTGATATTGCTGCCACCGGTTTTGCCCACTTGTCCGCCAACATCTACCCCTTCTACATTACGCAGTGCATCAGCCACGCTGGTAATGCGTTCGCGCTGAAGCTCTTCTCTGGAAATAACCGAGATACTTGCTGGGGCGTCCACCAGTGCCTGCTCGAAACCGCTGGCAGAGACAACGATGTTATCCAGTTGCGCTGCTTCTTGCCCGTTGGCGGCAGTAGCGGTAACGCTTAGCGCAATGGCACTGGCTAACGCGGTACGAGTAAAGCGTGGCATGACAACCTCCCTGATATAAATCTTGTTTGCTAATGAAACTAATTATCAAATGAGTTGCGGATTCTAAGAAGAAAAGTTCCCACTTGCGAGATGGTTTGATCGAACATGGTGTTGCTATTAATGGAACAGTGCCGGGTGGGGAGCGCCTGCCTGCAGAAGGTTGTTAGACCGCTAGCTAATATGGGCAGCCTGACGTTGCAGTAACTGCAACACGTCATTCGGTGTAATAGGAGTGCAAGTGATTTTGAGAATCGTTACTATTGGATTAACGGTTAATCAGGAGAGGCTCACATGCGACACACGTTACTGCAGCGCGGTTTACTCGGGATGGTGATGGGCGGCTTGCTGGTGGGCACCGCCCAAGCGCGCACGCTGGAGACGGCTTACGGCAACGTTGAGGTTGTTGATCACCCAGAGCGTGTAGTCACCCTATATGAAGGTGCGCTGGATGCCGCGCTGGCGGCAGGCGTGACCCCGGTAGGGGCGGTCACCACCCGTGGCGGCGACAACGTGGCGGAATACGTGACCGACTACCTCAGTGCGAACGAGCTCGAACACCCTGAGATTGTGGGCGTCGTGCGGGAAATCAATATTGAAGCGGTGTTGGCCCAGCAGCCGGACCTGATTCTAGCCGCGGCCCAGCTGCCGGAGGAGCAGTACCAACTGCTATCGCAAATTGCTCCCACTGTGGTGCCCCACACGCAACCGCTAGCGGCCGATAACTGGGAAGCCGAAGCGCGCTTATTCGGCCAGGCTTTGAATCAGGAAGAGGCCATTGACGAAGCGATCAGCGCCGTCGATCAGCGGGTCGACGCTATGTCAGACGCAGTAGCTGACGCCGACGTGGGCATCAACGCCTATCTGGTGCGCTGGATGCCTGGCGGCCCCATGGTAATGTCGGAAAACCTGATTGCCACCGGCCTGTTAGAGCGCGTCGGCCTGGATGTGCAAGGCGGCGAGCTGATCGGTGAACGGGGCGTGCACAGCGACGTATTAAGCCTTGAAAACCTCTCTCAGGTAGACGGCGACTGGCTGTTTTTGGCCACGCTAAATGATGACGGCCAAGCCGCCCTAGATAGCGCCAAACAGAGCCCCGCCTTCAACCGCTTGAACGTGGTACAGAACGAACGAGTGGTGCCGGTCAACGGCCAGCTCTGGAGCAGTGCCAACGGCCCGCTGGCGGCCCAGGCGATTCTGGATGACATCGAGAATGCGTTATTGCCGTGATGCTACTTACCAAGGCTGGAAGTAGCGCCAGGTGGCGCTGCTCATCCCGACACTGGATGCTGATTCTGCTCACCGCCCTTGTGGCGGTGAGCGTCGTTAGTTTGTTGATAGGCGCAGGCAGCGTTGGCCCCCGCCAAGTGTTAGGGCTGCTAAGCGGTAGTGATCACGCGGAAGCGCGCTTTATCGTCTGGGAACTGCGCGCCCCTCGCACGCTAATTGGTATTGCCGTTGGCGTTGCGCTGGGCGTAGCGGGGGCGCTGCTGCAAGCGGTTTCACGCAACCCGCTGGCCGATCCGGGCTTGTTGGGCGTGAGCGCAGGCGCTGCGTTTGCTGTTTCCCTGGCACTGGTGTTAGGGGCCAGCGCGGCCACTTTGCGCATTCCCGTGGCACAGCTAGGCGCGCTGATCGGCTGCGTATGCGTACTCAGCGTGGCGCGGCTGCGCGGTGTGGGGAGCGACCCGGTGCGCTTAGTGTTAGCGGGGGCCGCGTTTTCCGGGCTGCTCGGTTCGCTCAGCGCACTGATGCTGCTCTACGACCAGCGCGCCGCCGATGAGATTCGCTTTTGGGTGGTGGGCAGCTTGGCGGGTAGGCGGCTAGACGATTTATGGGCCGTGCTGCCAAGCCTGTTGATAGCAGGAGCGGGCGTTGTCGTGATTGCCCGGCCACTGGCTGCGCTGGCGCTAGGGGAGCGGGCCGCCAGCGGTTTAGGGCACCGCCCTGGGCTGATTCGCTGGCTGGCGGTGGGCTGCGTGGCGCTATTAGTCGGCGCGGCCACCGCTATTGCCGGGCCGATTGCGTTTGTGGGGCTGGTAGTGCCTTTTGTGGCGCGGGCCATCGCCGGGCCGGATATTCGCCGCACGCTCTGGTTCTGCCTGCCCGTCGGCCCACTGATCGTGCTTACCGCCGATATTATCTCCCGTGTCGTCGTTGCTCCCTCCGAGCTGCCCTTGGGCGTGCTCACCGCGCTATGCGGCGCGCCGGTGCTGATTGCGGTGGTGCGGGCCAAGCGCCTGCCGATGCTCTAACGCACTCTCTTTGGTTATCTGATGCTATGAAAATGACGGCAAAACAGTCGATGAGCGGTGTGGTACTGCCCCGCACATCCACCGCTTATCAAGAAGAGCCGAGCGCCCAGGCGGTGGCTGCCCCGCAGGGCTACTGGCGCGCTGCGCTGCCCCGTTATGGGGTGAGCGTGCTGCTGGAAAAGCGCGCTGTGGCGGTGAATATCGGGTTGAGTGCCGCACTGATGGCCGCTTGCGTGCTCTATTTAAGCCTGGGCAGCGTAACGCTTTCTCCCAATGCGGTGGTGGCTTCCTTGCTGGGGCAAGGCGATAGAATGACCGCGTTTATGGTGCAGCAGCTGCGCCTACCTCGCCTGATCGCTGCCTGTTTCACTGGGGCTGCGTTTGCGCTGGCCGGGGTATTAATGCAAACCCTGGCCCGTAACCGCTTGGCGACCCCCGGCATCATCGGTATCGATAACGGTGCCACCGCCTTTGCGGTGGCCTCGATTGTTGGCTTGGGGGTAGGCATCGCCCCGCCCGCCATGGCGCTGGCGGGGGCGACCACCGCCGCCGTGCTCACTTTTGGCTTGGCCGCAGGCAGCGGCACCCAGGGCTACCGCTTTATCGTGGCGGGCATCGGCGTGGGCGCTGTTTTTGGCGCGGTCACGCAGCTGATGTTGGCGCGGGTAGCGATTGATACCGCCAACGCCGCCTACCCCTGGACCGTCGGCTCCCTCAATGCCCGCCCGGCAAGCGCGGTACAGCTATTGGGTATTGGCTTGGCGCTTGGGCTAGTGGCCGCGCTGGCGCTGGCCCGCTCGCTCACGCTGCTGCGCTTTAAGGATGCCATCGCCAGTGGCTTGGGCACCGCTGTGAAAGCGCGGCGGCTGCAGGTGCTGTTACTTTCAGTGGTGCTTACTGCGCTGGCCGTTGCCGTGGCGGGGCCGGTGGGCTTGGTGGCGCTGATTGGCCCTGAAATTGCCCGCTCGCTCTCCAGCGCCCGCCATGTTCCCATTCTAGCCGCCACGCTGGCGGGAGCGCTGGTGATGGTGCTAGCCGATTTAGCGGGCCGCACGCTGTTTGCCCCTATCGAGATCCCCGTGGGGATTGTTACCGCCGTGGTGGGTGGCCCCTGGCTACTCTGGATATTAATGCGCCCGCAACGGAGCCGCCCATGACTTCATTACCCACGCTTTCCACCGATGCGCTCAGCATGAGCTACGGCCAGCGCCAAGTGATTCACGAACTCGGCGTTAGCTTGCCCAGCGGGCAGGTAACCGCCATTGTTGGCCCCAACGGCTGCGGTAAATCCACTCTGCTCTCTGGGCTTGCCCGCCTGCATAAACCCGATAGTGGTGCCGTGCTGCTCAACGGCCACGACATCGCCCAGATGCCCGCCCGCCAACTTGCCACCAAGCTAGCGCTACTGCCCCAAGAGGCGGTCGCTCCGGAAGGGCTGACCGTCACCGAACTGATTCGCTTTGGCCGTCAGCCCCACCAGGGCTGGCTGCGCCAGTGGTCGGCGGAAGATCAACAGGTAGTGCACCATGCTCTTGCCGCTGCCGGGTTGGAAGCGCTTGCCGACCGGCCTTTGGAAGCGCTTTCCGGCGGCCAGCGCCAGCGCGCCTGGATCGCCATGACCATCGCTCAGCAAACGCCGCTTTTACTACTCGACGAGCCCACCTCCGCGTTAGACTTAGGCCACCAAATCGAAGTATTCGAGCTGGTGCGCGACCTGGCCTGCCAAGGCCGCACCGTGGTGATGGTGCTGCACGACCTCGCCAGCGCCTGCCGCTACGCCGACCACCTGATTGCCATGCGCGACGGGCAGATTGTTGCCCAGGGCGCGCCCGCTGAGGTGGTGACGCCTGCGCTGGTGCGGGAGCTGTATCAGGTAGAGTGCACGCTGCTGCTCGACCCCGATACCGGCAGCCCTTTGCTTGCCAACGTACGGCGAGCGACGCAACCCGTTTAAAGGCGATTTACGCAGATAACAACGTAAAAGGAATTGATGTGGCTTCTTCCCCGACCCGCGCTGACAAAGCGTCCGTCAATCAAAGCTTTCACGCCTTAATGCGCCTGTTGCGCTACGCCAAAGGCTATCGGCGGCAGATTATCACCGCCACGATTTGCTCGATTATCAACAAGCTGTTCGATATCGCCCCGGAAATTCTGATTGGCGTGGCGATCGATGTGGTGGTGAACCAGGAAAACAGCTTCGTGGCGCGGCTGGGGTTTGAATCGCCTCAAGAGCAGATCACCATTTTGGCGGTGCTCACCTTCTTTATTTGGGCGGGGGAGTCGCTGTTCGAATACCTGTTTCAGATTCTCTGGCGCAATCTGGCCCAGCGGCTGCAAGCGGATATGCGCCAAGATACCTATGAGCACGCCCAGCGCCTCGACATGGCGTTTTTTGAATCGAAAAGCTCCGGTCAGCTAGTGGCCACCATGAACGATGACGTCAACCAGCTAGAGCGCTTTCTGGATGGCGGTGCCAACGCGCTGATTCAAGTGGTGGTCACGGTGGTAGCCGTAGGCGCGGTGTTCTTCGTGCTTTCTCCGCTGATCGCGCTGCTAGCGTTTACGCCGATTCCGCTGATCATTTGGGGCGCGTTTTTCTTCCAGCGCAAAGCCGGGCCGCTGTACAGCGACGTGCGCGAAAAAGTAGGCGACCTTGCCAGCCGTCTCTCCAACAATCTCAGCGGTATCGCTACGATTAAAAGCTTCACCAGTGAAGCGCGGGAAGCCGAGCGGCTGCGGGATGCCAGTGAAGCCTATGTGGAAGCCAACCGTCGCGCGATTAAAGTCAGTTCTGCGTTTATTCCGGTTATCCGCATGGCGATTTTGGCGGGCTTTCTCGCCACCTTTACTGTTGGTGGCATGATGGCGCTGAACGGCAGCCTCAACGTGGGCGCTTACGGCGTGCTGGTGTTTCTGACCCAACGCCTGCTGTGGCCGCTCACCGGCCTTGCTCAAGTGATCGACCTGTTCGAGCGCGCCATGGCTAGCACCAAACGGATTCTGGATTTGCTCGAAGTGCCGATTACCGTGAAAGATGACAGCACCACGCCTTTAACCGCCCCGGTAAAAGGCGACGTGCGTTTCGAGGCGGTGAGCTTTCAATATGAAGCCAGCCAGGTGGGCGTGAACGGCGTGGACTTGCACGTGTCCGCTGGCAATACGCTGGCGCTGGTGGGGGCCACCGGCTCGGGTAAGTCGACGCTGATCAAACTGCTGCTGCGCTTTTACGACCCCGCCAGTGGCCGTGTGCTGGTAGATGGCCAGCCCATCACCGACGTAAGTATGCACTCACTTCGCCAAGCCATTGGCCTAGTGAGCCAGGATGTGTACCTTTTCGAAGGCAGCATTCGCGACAACATCGCCTACGGCCAACCGGATGCCGACGATGCCGCGATTATCGACGCCGCTAAAACCGCCGAAGCCTGGAGCTTTATCGAAACGCTGCCCCAAGGGCTGGATACGCCGGTGGGCGAGCGGGGCGTGCGACTTTCTGGCGGCCAACGCCAGCGGCTTTCACTGGCGCGGGCGCTGTTAAAAGACCCGCCGATTCTGGTGCTGGATGAAGCCACCAGCGCGGTGGATAACGAAACCGAAGCGGCCATTCAGCGCTCGCTAAAACGCATTGCCCACGGCCGCACGGTGATTATGATTGCCCATCGGCTCTCCACCATCGTGCACGCCGATGAGATCGTGGTGATCGAGAAAGGCCAAGTGGCGGAGCGCGGCACCCACGCCAGCCTGTTAGCGGCGGACGGCCATTATGCCGCCCAGTGGCGGGTACAAACCGGGGCCGCCCAGACAGGCGACGTTGAAGCGCTTAGCCACTAGGCGCTCATCAGTGGCTAAGCCAAGCGTTAGCGGTTCACCAGCAGCGCATTTAGCGTGACGGGCACATGCTCATCGATCTGCTGGTAGCCCAGCATCGACAGCACGGTGCGCACCGTGCTGTTAGCCATCAGCGCGTTGCCATCCAACGCCATGGGTTCGGCGTGAGTCACGCGCACCTCGTTCAACCCCTCGCGGGTAAAGCGCAGCGGCACCGCCTCTTCTTGGTTAATCAGGTCGGTTTGCACCCGAAAGGTGAGGGTTTCCACCATCGACTCGCCAATATCCAAGCCGTCTAACCGCTCCGGCGGCATTTGCGCCACCAGCGTCACCAGCGTGGTGTTCGCCAGCAAGCCCACCCACGGCGGCAGTTCCCCAAAGCGATTGAGCAGATCGGTTTGGCTCAAGCGCAGCGGCAGGCGCAGCGTGCCATCGGCAGCAATATCGCCCTGCAAGTTATTCACCTGATGGTGATGAATTTGCGGGGTCTCGCCATCCAGTTGGGTGATCGACGCCTGCACCTGAGACTGGCCAGGATCAAGCTGCCAATCCGCCTGCACCGGCAGCGCCAACAGCAGCGGGAAAAGAGCCATCAAAGCTTTCAAAGCGATTCTCCATAGAAGCATTCACCACCAGACCCCAGCGCCGCCAATTAGTGCCGAAAAAATGCCGACTTCGCCGTAAGATAGCGCACCAAGGGGTAGCCTCGCCCCCACACATTCGCTATTATATGCACGCTTTTCGGGCCTATAGCTCAGTTGGTTAGAGCAGGGGACTCATAATCCCTTGGTCGTAGGTTCAAGTCCTACTGGGCCCACCATTAAAATCAGCTAGTTAGCAATTCTTGCTGGTGAGTCCCATGGTCCAAGGGTACAGTTTCGGTACAGTGCCGATCCTTCAGCCCCCTGGAGATTTTCATGGCCACCATTGTTAAGACCCCTTCTGGTAGCTGGAAAGCCGTCATCCGCAAGACAGGCTGGCCGACTACTGCCAAGACTTTCCGCACGAAGCGTGATGCCCAGGATTGGGCACGCCGCACCGAAGACGAAATGGTTCGCGGTGTCTATATCCAGCGCAGCGCCTCGGAGCGCATGACGCTCGAGGCCGCCCTCAAGCGCTACCTTGCTGATGTCACCCCCACTAAGAAGCCCAGCACTCAGAAAAGTGAACGCCAGAAGGCCAACACGCTGATCGAGCATCTAGGCAAATACTCCCTCGCAGCCCTCACGCCGGAGCTGATCGCCAACTACCGCGACACGCGGCTCAATACACTGGGGCGACGGGGGCAGCCTATCAGCCCTAATACTGTGCGCCTGGAGCTGGCTCTGCTTGGCCATCCAGGAGTGGGGCCTCGGCCTGACCTACAACCCCGTCCAGAACATCCGTAAGCCTAGCCCGGGGGAAGGGCGCGACCGGCGCCTGAGCCCCGACGAGGAGAAGCGGCTGTTCGCCGTACTACGGCAGCACAGCAACCCCATGCTGGTCTGGATCGCCAGAATCGCCCTGGAGACGGGTATGCGCTCCTCAGAGATCCTGACCCTCACTCGCTCTCAGGTCGATGTGAAACGTCGCGTGGTGCGCCTCACGGACACCAAAAACAACGAAGCTCGCCTGGTGCCGCTGACCCAGGCCGCTACCGAGGTGTTCAAGCAGGCGCTGAACAATCCGGTGCGCCCGCTCGACTGCGACCTGGTGTTCTTTGGTGAGCCGGGAAAGGACGGAAAGCGCGGGCCCTATGCCTACACCAAGCTCTGGAACCAAGCGAAGAAGAAAGCAGGCCTCGATGACTTCCGCTTTCACGATCTTCGCCATGAAGCTGTTAGCAGATTGGTAGAAGCTGGGCTGAGTGATCAGCAGGTGGCTGCAATCAGCGGCCACAAGTCCATGCAGATGCTACGGCGCTATACCCACCTACGCGCCGAAGACTTGGTAGACCAACTCGATGCCATCGAGCAGCGGCGCTCGCAGAAACCTAGGAAGGGATGACCAACCCGAGCCGGTAAAGCCTTCCCTACCAGAACTGTACACACCGTCGAGCCCACCAGGGCGAGTAAGTTACCCGGTACTTGCTGGATCGCCGCTTGCGGCGGTGTAGCAAGTACACATCCTGCCCGCAACAATGACCGCGCCAAGCTGCACTCCCATCATTTCTTCGCAATGAAAGAGAATAATTTACTGTGGTTTAGAATATTTTTGAATATTCTTCTCACGATTCATAACTTTAAGGCATTGAGTGCGCTTATTGTGCGGCTCAATGCGATTGCAGTGCGGCTATAGTGCGGTAAATCCTTATTTTTCAATATCTTACGATATATCGTAAGTATACAAATCAGCCCGACATTCATAACCTTCGTAAGGCAAGCATCAATTACGGAGGATTACACAATGACTATCGAGGACTCCCTTCTCGACCGTTTTGGCCCACTACTGAGCCTTCCCCAACTGGCCACTGTTCTTGACCGCTCACCAGACGGTCTGCGCATAAGCCTGCGTACAAACAACCCCTGGGCAACAGAGATCAACCAGGCAAAGCTGAAAGTCGGTCGGCGTGTTTATTTCCGCACTTCGCAAATTGCCGAGTTGCTGGACAGTGACCGGCTCTGCGGTGATAGGGGGTGACACATGGCGATTGATCTGATGTGGGCTTTTGAGAATGAACCGCCACAGCTTGATTATGTTTTACCCAATATGGTGACAGGCACTGTCGGTGCCCTTGTATCACCTGGTGGAGCAGGTAAATCCATGCTTGCTCTGCAATTAGCTGCACAGATTGCCGGTGGCCCCGATTTGCTGGAAATAGGTGAGCTGCCCACGGGCCAAGTGATCTACCTGCCGGCCGAAGATCCACCAACTGCTATTTGTCACCGACTACACGCGCTGGGCGCACACCTCACGCCGGAGCAGCGCCAAGCTGTGGCTGAACGACTGCTGGTTGAACCATTGATCGGCAGATGTCCCAACATCATGGCCCCCGACTGGTTCGATGGGCTTAAACGGGCTGCCGAGGGTCGTCGCCTGATGGTCTTGGATACCCTACGCCGCTTCCACATCGAGGAAGAGAACGCCAGCGGACCTATGGCTCAGGTCATTGGCCGCATGGAAGCCATAGCTGCTGATACTGGCTGTTCTATCGTGTTTTTGCACCACTCGAACAAGGGTTCTGCAATGATGGGCACCGGCGACCAACAGCAGGCGAGCCGTGGCTCATCCGTACTTGTCGATAATATCCGCTGGCAATCCTACCTCTCTGGCATGACGCAAGCCGAAGCCGATGAATGGGGCGTTGATAGAGGCCAGCGTGGGTATTTCGTCCGCTTTGGCGTCAGCAAAGCAAACTACGGCGCGCCTTTCCAGGAATGCTGGTTCAGGCGTCACGAAGGCGGCATCCTCAAACCTGCTGTACTTGAGCGGCAGAAACGTCCCTCGCCAGTAAATCTGAAGTCCGTTGGCAGAGGCGGCGATGGAGACTGGTAACCGAGTTGCCCCGACCAGCACGGCATTGCAAGCCCGCGTAATGATCTATCAGCCTAGCCAGCGTCCCCAAGAACGTGTAGGACAGTGGATGGAAACAAGTTTTGGCCGATGCCGTGTAACCGGCAGGCTTGGGCAGCGCCATGCCGATATCGTCGAGTCCATTCTGTACATAGCCGAACGGCGTCGCGACATTTCTGACGGGGGCATTGAGCTCCTGGTTGACCCGGCGAAGCTGCGCCGGATGATTTCTGATCACCAGTACAGCCATGCCCGCCTCAAGAAGCTGATGACCGATCTGCGAGCCGCCACTGTGGAAATCGTGACGCCTGAGCTGGAGCGGCGTGGTGACAGCATCATCGGAGGCCTCATCGACCACGTGATCCCATCATCGATGACTCGCCGGGACCCGCTCACTGGCGGCGAACGTCACTTGTGGCGTGTCCGGCTGGGCGTTGCCCTGGTGATGCTGATGGA
Source organism: Vreelandella sp. L-15 (assembly GCF_056857635.1). Lineage (NCBI taxonomy): Bacteria > Pseudomonadati > Pseudomonadota > Gammaproteobacteria > Oceanospirillales > Halomonadaceae > Vreelandella > Vreelandella sp. L-15. The sequence goes on from NZ_JBSXNN010000104.1 coordinate 12,436, forward strand.
GAAGGACTTGCCGCTGTACTACTCGCCTGCACCGATTGCCAGGCTGCAACATGGAATCAGCCAGGCAGTTGCCCGGCATGTGCTTACCCACGACCGCATCCCAACCGGCGGGTGGTTTCTGGATACCCTGCTTCGTGCTGTTTGCGGCGTTGCTGCGACCAGCACCATGCTCCGTAACTTTCGACGGCGGATCAAGGAAGACGCAGGCAGATTGGTCGAAATCGGCATTGAGATAGACGCCGGGGGCAGATTAAAGCGTGTCACAGGGGCCCGATAACGTGTCACAGGGGCCCGATGCCGTGTCACACCGGCCCGGAAGCGTGCCACAGCGGCCCGATTTTTTGCAGTTTTAGCAGTATATTCAGGATATCTCAGGATATTCAGGCGGTGTAACCACCCGCCAGATGCGGGTGATTACACCTTGACCGATAAAGCCCAAGGGCTTTATCTATCGGCCAAAGGCCGATGTTTGAACGCCAAAAAGGAAGGTCTTCTCCCAACTCTCGCGCCAGACACTGATGACTTTTGGCTTCACTCTTGATGGGTGGTAAACCCGTATCGAAGACACACCCGTGGACATAAGAATAATCAGAATATTATTCTTCTTATTATGGATGGGCTGACCATGCTGATTTCGACGCCAAGGCAAGCACTCCTTCCCCTTTTTGGCGTTAAAACGCCGGGCAGCGCCCGGCACAGTCAGTACTGGTGATGAGTTTTTTCAGCGAGGGGGGCGATTATGCGTAGGGGGGTCCGATTATGCGTACCGCCCCTACGCGACAGGTAACCTTAATGGCAACGGTCAGGCATCAAGATTGCCGTTACGATCTTGGGGTTCTGGCCGCCACGAGACGGCTTTCATGATGAAGGGATAGCATACCGGCAGCATCAGCCAGGCAATCCATGACCCGGTGATGGCGAAGCCGACCAGCAAAAGCACTATTCCCAACCAGGCTAGCAGATACCAAACAGGGGCTTGCGGGCGTTCATTGATCATCGTTCAGTCTCCGTACAGGTGACATGTAGGGCTGCTGTGAGCCGCCATGCTCGCTACTTGCCGGTTCAAAGGGAGGGCGATTATGCGTGGCTTGGGGGGTCTGATTATGCGTACTGCCGCCGTCAGAAGGCGATGCGCCTCGGATAGTGCCGCTCATGGCACCGGTCTGGCCGCTGTTCTGCTGGCCACCAGTATGTGCTGGCTCGCCGCCTTCCGACATGCCGAGCCGTTCAGCCCGAAGCTTCTGCGCCATCGAACCACCGAAGGAACCATGACTGGCGTTGTAGTCACCCATGATCTTGCCCCCCAGGGTTTCACCTGCCGCCTTCGTCAGGTTCTTCATGGTCTGACCGGCGTGGGCCATGCGCCCAGCCCCCGATGTAGCACTGACCGCCGATGAACCACCACCAGGCATGGGAAGCGGCCCTGTTCCAGCGCTTGGTGAGGTACCACCGGCTGACGAACCACCTGCTTGAGCGCCTAGGAATGAACTGCCGCCCGACGACCCACCACCGGGAGCTACCGCCGAGGCGAGCGCACCACCGACACCGAGCTGCTCACCAGCCAACTTTGAAGCCTCACGCACGGCCATAGCGCCGCCCGCTGCGCCTACAGTAGCCCCCACCGCGACAGACCCGGCAGCCCTTGCCATACCGCCTACAGTCGGCGTTGCACTGCCAAGAGAAGCCCCGTTGATGATTCCCTGAACCGCGTCCGGAATCATCTTCACCAGAATGGCCATCATCAACAGCACACCAATGATGGCGAGAATGGCTCGGAACGACTCGTGATCCTGATTCACAGCCCACTGGTGGATAAACTGCTCACCAGCGCCGATGACCAGGAACATGACATAGAGCTTGGCACCGATGCTGATGGTGTAGGTGATGTACTTTTTGGCGTAATCCGCAGTCCACTGCGAACCGCCAAAGCCCAGCAGAACAATGCCTGCTGCCGTGACCACGTACATTTCAGCGAGCACGAAGAAGGCATAAGCGGCAATCAGCGTGTATAGGATCACAACGGGTAACGCCAGGATGGTGTAGGCGATCCGGCTCAAACCACTGCCTGCCGAAATAACATCGCCCCCAAGGGTAAAACCGCGCTCCAGGATCTCCGGCACACTCAGGCTCAAGCTGGTACTGGTAGCCTGACCGCCGATCCATATCCAGCCCTTGATCATGGTTTCCGCCAACTGCTGACCACCCTGGATCAGAAACAGGAAGAACCCGGTGAAAATAACCAATCTGACGAACTCAGCTACGAATTCGCCTAGATCGGCATTTCGCAGCACCATCTGGCTTGCTGACCATGTATAGGAAATCACCGCAAGCGATAGCAGCAGCCAAGTCGCTACTTGCTGCAACGGGGCGTACCACAAGGCTACAGAGTCTCGGAAGCCCTCTTGAAGGTCGCGGACTATATCGCCATCAGCAGCGGCGACAGGCCCGCTGAGCAGCGCCAGGCCAGCGTAGAGCAATGGATATAGCCAAGGTCTCATTGCCCATCCTCCCCGGCTCCTGAGCCGAACAGATCATCACTGGTGATAGGGCGCTGCGAAGCTGGCTGGTTTTCACGCGGAGCAGTAGCACGCTCCCAGGCGGCATCTTCTTCCGCCTTATCGGTCTGCCACAAGGCCGCTGCGGTTGCGATAGTCGCCATCAGCCCAGCAATCGCAATCAGAATTTTGGTATTGGTATTCATTGCTCACTCCTCAAAACAGGTCATTGGCCTGGATCGGCTGCTGGCTATCAGGGTTGTTATCACGCGGGGCAACTGCGCGATGCCAGGCAGAATCGTCCTCTGCTTGCCGGTCCACTTGGCCACCTACATGGCTGGCCTGAAGCTGAATTTGAGCCATTTGGAGCTGCCGGAGCTTCTGGAGCTGTTCCACCTGCATGGCAGCGATAGAGCCCCCCGCCTGGAGCAGTTGCTTAGTACCTGCTGCACTTTCCATTTGCGCTTCAATGGTGCGAAGCGCGGAGTCTTCCCGGTCAAACTGCTGGGCCTGGAGACCAGCCGCCCGGAGCGCCCCTCGAACGCTGTCATGATTAGATTGAGACCAATCCCGGTACCGCTCTGCCAATGCATCATGGTTGCCTTGCTGGCGTTGAGCGTAGTATTCGAAGTCGCGGTATTCTCGCTGATAGTCTTCGTCGATCTGCCCAGAGCTATAAGCCACAGCCCGGCCTGTGGACACGATGCTGGCCAGTGCCTGGAGATCCGCCAACGCTTGTTGCTTGATGTGGTTGGGCAGGTTACGGAAGTTCTCATACATAATTTCATACTGCCGAATTTGATAGGCCAGGTTTTCCGCTTCCTTGATGGCTATATCCAGCAACTCGGCATTGTTCAGAAGCTGTGTTATTTCCGTAGCTCCTCCAGTTAATCCACCCCCGCCAGAATAAACGGGTAGTGAGACTGAAAGGGCTGCTGCTAACATGGCCGCGCCGATCATCTTCTTCATTGTTTTGTCTCCCTGATAAATCTCCTGACATAAAGCGCAAATTGGTTGTATTTAACTTTTACTTCCCCTCGGTCATGCATGACTCGCCACACATCTACTGCCGTGTAGCCCTGATCCAATGCGGCTTTTATTTGATCAATATTTCTCAAGAAAGCCACCTTTCCGTTAGCTGGTGGCTTTTTTAGTTTGGCGTTACGAAGTTCTTCAAGAAGTTCCATAGGCAATCTCCTTTGATCACACTATGAAATGATACTTGTGCGGCGCATTCAGAACACTTACGACATATCGTAAGTTGTTGTATAGGTGATGCTATTTGCAGGCTTACCGCACTTTAAGCGCACTGGAACCGCATCCAATCGCACAATAGTCGCACTGGGCATGTAATTATTCAGAAAAGAGATTTCATCTCGCGTACTTATCAATAAATATTCTATTGAATTGTAAAACCCAGCCCATCTATGCCTTCGATGCGGCACAAAGCGGCACAGTGCGGTAGTCCAAGAGGGCAGGATAGGTATTTGCTATACCGCCGCAAGCGTCGGCCTAGCAAATCCATGAACTTACTCGCCCTGGCGGGCTCGACGCTATCCTGCTCTCCGAAGGGAATACCGCTGCCGCGTCACATCTTGTTAAGGTGCAGTCAAGCTCGTACTATGAATGCATTGAATGCAATGGGGGACGCTTCCAATGGCCATGCTGACTGTTCGCAACCTTCCTGATGAGGTACACCGCGCCTTGCGCGTCCGTGCAGCTCTGCATGGGCACAGCATGGAAGCCGAGGCACGCGAGATCCTGGAGGCTGCTTTAGCGCCCGAGGGGAGGGTCAAACTGGGCTCTCTGCTGGCCGACATAGGCAAGCAGGCCAAGCTGACCGATAAAGAACTTGCATCCTTTGGTGCGGCTCGCGCTGGGCACCCGGTTGGCATCTGATGATTCTGCTCGACATCAGCATCATCAGCGAGCTGCTGCGCAACACCCCTGCGCCAAAGGTCATCGAGTGGATGGATGCCCAGCCGCTGGAAACGATGTATATCTCCGCAACCACCATGGCTGAACTGCAGCTGGGCATGGCGCTGGTTGAGGACGAGGATCGTCGTAACAAAGGGTTGAAAGACTTGGAACAGCGTCTGCCACCACTCTTCATCGGCAGGATCTTACCCTTTGATCAGTCCTGCATCGGCGCTTTCGGGGCCTTGGTGGCCAAGGCCATCCAGCGCGGGACCCCATTGAGAGAGAGCGACGCCTTTGTAGCCGCCGTTGCGGTTACCCATGGCCTGGTTGTTGCGTCGCTGCATATTGATTCATTCAAGGCGCTTGGGGTTAGCAGTGTCAGCCCCTTGATAGTGGCCAAAGCGGGAACGGCCAAGAGCTGAACAAACAATAACCAGCCGAGGCAAAGCGGCAGCAGTTGGGGACGGGTGCACTTCATGGAAATGATCGACAACATCAACCGCCTCTTGGGCGACGACCTCAAAGCGACCGTCACCCCAGGTGCCAAGCTGAAAATTGCCGCCTCCTGCTTCTCCATCTATGCCTTCGAAGCGCTGAAAAAAGAGCTGACCGGGGTGGAGAGCCTGCAGTTCATCTTCACCGCCCCTACCTTCGTACCCAATGAAGTCACGGACCGCTTGAAAAAAGAGCGCCGGGAGTTCTTCATCCCGAAATCCCAGCGCGAAAGCGGGCTGTATGGCACCGAATTTGAGATTCAGCTTCGCAACAAGCTAACTCAGCGTGCAGTTGCCCGCGAATGCGCGCAATGGATACGTCAAAAGGCCACGTTTCGCTCCAACAAGACCAAGGCACCCATGCAGCCCTTTGTGCATGTCGCCGGACGAGAGCAAGCGACTGCCTATATGCCGGTCAATGGCTTCACGGCCGTCGACCTGGGTTACCAGAAAGGCAACGCGGTCTCAAACTTCGTCAATCGTATGGACGAGCCAGCCCATGCGCAGATGTACCTGCAGCTGTTCGACCAGATCTGGAACGATTCCGAGAAGGTAGAGGACGTTACCGCTGCAATTTGCGACCACATCGAATCGGTCTACCAGGAGAACTCCCCCGAGCGCATCTACTTCATCATGCTCTACAACATCTTCCGGGATTTTTTGGAAGACGTTGACGAAGACGTGTTGCCGAATGACCTGACTGGCTATCGCGATACCCTGGTGTGGAACAAGCTCTTCAACTACCAGAAGGACGCAGCCACCGGCATCATCAACAAGCTGGAAACCTACAACGGTTGCATCCTGGCCGATAGCGTAGGCCTCGGCAAAACCTTCACTGCCCTGGCCGTGGTCAAGTATTACGAGCTGCGCAACAAGTCAGTCCTGGTGCTATGCCCGAAGAAGTTGGCGGACAACTGGCGCAACTACAACAGCAACCTGACGACCAATATCTTCGCCAAGGACCGCTTCAACTATGACGTGCTCTGCCATACGGATCTGTCCCGCACCTCCGGAGAGTCCTTTGGCATCCCGTTGAACCGGGTCAACTGGGGCAACTATGACCTGGTGGTGATCGACGAGTCTCACAACTTCCGCAACAACGATGTCTACAAGGACCGCGAAACCCGTTACCAGAAGCTGATGAACAAGGTTATCCGCGCCGGGGTGAAAACCAAGGTGCTGATGCTGTCGGCCACGCCGGTCAACAACCGCTTTGTCGATCTGCGCAATCAGTTGGCGCTGGCCTATGAGGGGGAGTCCGATGCCCTCGGCAAGCATCTGAAAACCAACACCAGCGTGGAAGAGATTTTCCGCCGGGCACAGAAAGCCTTCAATGCCTGGTCGGACTTGCCCCCGGAACAGCGCACAGCGGCGTCCATCCTTAAAGCACTGGACTTCGACTTCTTCGAGCTGCTGGACTCGGTCACTATTGCCCGCTCGCGTAAGCATATCCAGACCTTTTACGACACCACCGACATTGGTCACTTCCCCGAGCGCCGCAAACCACTGTCGTTCCATTGCCCGATTACTGAACGCCAGGGTGTGGCCGACCTCAACGAGATATTCAGCCAGTTATCGGTGCTCAAGCTCTCGGTCTACGCCCCCATCAGTTACATCCTGCCCAGCCGGTTGCGCAAGTACGAAGAGCTCTACGATACCCAGGTAGAAGGCGGCAAAGGCAAGCTGCGCCAGGCCGACCGTGAACGCAGCCTGCAGGCCCTGATGACCACCAACCTGCTCAAGCGTCTGGAAAGCTCGGTAGCCGCCTTTCGCCTGACGCTGGCGTCGCTCAGCGGCAACATTACTCGCACGCTGGAAGCAATCGACGCCTTCGAGTCGAGCGGGAACGCCGCTCAAGTGGGTGATTATCTGGATGATATCGACGCCTTTGATGGCGACGATGAGAGTTTCTCGGGTCTGGACGAATTTACCGTAGGCAAAAAAGTCCAGATCAGCCTGGCGGATATGGACCTGCCTTCCTGGCGTCACGACCTGGCAGCAGACCTGGCCTTGATAGACAACCTGTTGGAGTCCATGCGCCAGGTAGCTCCAGCGGATGACAGCAAGCTGCAACACCTGATCAAACTGATCAACGACAAGATCGACCAGCCGATGAACCCCGGCAACCGCAAGGTGCTGATCTTCACAGCCTTTGCCGATACCGCCAATTACTTGTATGACAACCTTGCCCCGATGGCCTTGAAGCGCGGATTGCATGTCGGCAAGGTGACAGGGTCTGACGCGCCCAAGTCGACGCTGCGCAAAGGCTACGACTTTCAGAGTCTGTTGACCCTGTTCTCGCCACGCTCCAAGGAAAAGGCCATTGTCTTGCCCGATGAGCCCGGCGAGCTGGATATCCTGATTGGCACCGACTGCATTTCCGAAGGCCAGAACCTGCAGGACTGCGATTATCTGGTCAACTATGACATTCACTGGAACCCGGTGCGCATCATCCAGCGTTTCGGCCGAATCGACCGTATCGGTTCACCCAACCAGCAAATCCAGCTGGTCAACTACTGGCCGGACATCAGCCTGGATGAATACATCAACCTCAAGGAGCGGGTAGAAAATCGTATGGTGATCGCCGATGTCACTGCCACCGGTGATGACAACGTGCTAACCGCCAAATCCAGTGATATTGCCTATCGCAAGGAGCAGCTCAAACGTCTGCAGGATGAAGTGATCGAGCTGGAAGACGTCAAAGCTGGCATCTCGATCACCGATCTGGGCCTGAACGACTTTCGCATGGACCTGCTGAATTATGTGAAAGCCAACGGCGAGCTGGATAACGTGCCTTTCGGCATGCACGCCATCGTTCCGGCGCAACCGGGCGTCGGCTTACTGCCTGGTGTTATTTTCGCCCTGAGGAACATCCACGAAAGCGTCAACGTCAATCAGCAGAACCGTCTGCACCCCTATTACCTGGTGTATATCGGGAACGACGGTGAAGTGATTGCCGACCATACCGAAGTCAAGCGCCTGCTCGACCTGATCCGCAGTAGTTGCAAGGGCAAGGATGACCCCATCCGCGCCCTGTGTCAGCTGTTCAATGAACGGACCCGGGATGGGCGCAATATGCAGCCCTACTCCGACCTGCTCAGCCAGGCCATTCGCAGCATGATCGAAGTGAAGGACGAAAAGGACATCGACAGCCTGTTTGGCGGCGGCCGCACCACGGCACTGACCACCACCATACAGGGGCTGGATGATTTTGAACTGATTGCGTTTTTGGTTATTGAGGGCAGCACAGCATGACCCTCTATGCCTGGCCAAAACAGGCGGCCTTTGGCCGGGTGGTGCCCAAGAGCAAGATATACGAGCATGCTGCCGTCAGTGCTGCCCTTAAGGAACGCTTTGTCCAGCAGGTAGAGCAGATCAACTGGGCCTACAAACTGGCCCCGGAAACGGTCAATCTGCCAGCCACGCCCCCGGTGACAGAGATCCACGTGATTCGTCTCGGCCTCAAGGGCGCCAGTCTGGATCACGAGGTACTCAAGGCCATCGACCGCGCCATTCCTTTTCCGCTGATCTTTGAGCTGGTACAGGGTGGACGTATAAAACTGGTTGCAGCTTATAAGCGGCCCGCGCAGAAACCCAAAAGTGATGCGGACAGTAGCCCCTGGGTGGTAGGGGCCTACTTCGAAACAGACTGGCAGCCGGAAGGTTCTCCGCGTCAGCCGCTTCCGGTGGCACTGGATATGGCAGGGCTTTATGAGCAATTACTCAGCCCATTGGTTCTGGGTAAGGTTGCCATAGCGACAGATGATGCAAGCGCGCGAGCACCCAAAATCTGCGACAGCGCGGTGGCGGTATACACGGCGGCAACACCCACAGAGCAGCCCGAGCGGTTGACACTGGAACAGCGTATTGAGCTTGCCGAGGCCATCGCCAGCCAGCAGAAACAAGTCGAACGGATCAAAACGCGGCTGGGCCGCGAGAAACAATTCAACAAGCGCGTAGCCCTTAATGCTGAGCTGCGCGATGCCAAACAGGAATTGCAGCGTCTGATAGAACAGCAGGCTGCTACATAGGATTATTGAGAGAAATACGATGGAAAAATTGAGAATGCACAGCCCGGATCTGAGTCAGGACAATATCGCCAAGATTCGTGAGCTGTTTCCCGGTTGCGTGACCGAGGCGCGGGATGAGGCCACTGGCACGCTGCGCTTGGTAGTAGATTTCGATCAGCTGCGCCAAGAGCTGAGCGACTCGATTGTGGAGGGGCCGCAAGAACGCTACCAGCTTAACTGGCCGGGCAAGCGGGAAGCATTGGCACTTGCGAATGCGCCGATCAACAAGTCGCTACGACCCATTCCGGATGAAAGCCTTCAATTCGATACGACGGAAAACCTGTTCATTGAGGGCGACAACCTCGAAGCGCTCAAGCTGATCCGGGACACTTACCTCGGACAGATCAAGTTAATCTATGTCGACCCGCCCTACAACACTGGCAATGATTTCATTTATCGAGACAGTTTTGCCACGGATCAAGTGATGCAGGAAATTGCTTCGGGAGAGCGAAGCGAGGAGGGCGCGCGCCTTGTCGCGAACCCGGAAGGCAATGGCCGGTTCCACTCCAACTGGTTGACCATGATCGCCCCACGCCTCAGGTTGGCGAAAAACCTACTGACGCGAGATGGGGCCATCTTCGTGTCCTGCGATGAGGGCGAACAGCCACGGCTGCGTCTGATCATGGACGAGATTTTCGGCCAGTCCAACTTCGTCGCCGACATGGTTTGGGCGGCCGGGCGCAAGAATGACTCGCGGCTGGTTTCCGTCTCGCACGAGTACATCGTCTGCTATGCGCGCGATTCCGTATATCTGCGCGAGAACGGGGTGACTTGGCGGCAGCGCAAGAAGGGGCTGGACGAGATTTATGCGCAATATGCGCGACTGAAACGCCAGCATGGTGCTGACTACAGGGCGATGACCGTCGGCCTAAAGGAATGGTATCGCGATCTCGCGGACGGAAATCCTTCAAAGGCTCACAAGCATTATAGTAACGTTGATCGCAGAGGGGTCTACTTCGCTGCGGATATTTCGTGGCCTGGTGGCGGAGGTCCCAAGTATGAGGTTCTTCATCCTTCCACTGGTAAGCCGGTGAAGGTTCCTGCACGGGGCTGGATGACGCCGGACCCGAAGAAAATGGCCGATTGGATAAAGGATGATCGGGTTCACTTTGGGGATGACGAAAATTCGGTCCCTTGCATCAAGAAATATCTTAAGGACAGCGAATTCCAGACGCCCTACAGTGTTTTCTACCAAGACGGCCGTGCCGCTTCGAAGCGCTTGCGGGCTCTGATGGGGGGCGACCTTTTCGATTTTCCTAAGGACGAATTGGTTCTGCAGGAAGTCATCGAGATGATGACGGAGGACAAAGACATCATCCTCGACTTCTTCGCAGGGTCGTCGACCACGGCGCATTCCGTAATGCTCCAGAACGCGAAAGACGGCGGGAATAGGAAATTCATCCTGGTTCAGCTTGATGAAGCGGCGGACGAAAAGTCAGCAGCCTTCAAGACCGGCTTCAAGACGATCCCGGAAGTCAGTCGGGAGCGCATCCGCCGCGCTGGCAGGCAAGTTATTGACGGCGACTGCCACGCAAGCTGGAACCGCGATGTCGGTTTCCGCGTGCTTAAGGTCGACAGCTCGAATATGAAGGACATCTACTACCGGCCTGATGAGCTGTCCCAAGGTGACCTGTTGGAAGCGGTGGACAACGTCAAACCGGATCGCGCACCGGAAGATCTGCTGTTCCAGGTGCTGGTGGACTGGGGTGTGGATCTGACCCTGCCGATTCGCCGCGAATCCTTGCATGGCAAGACGGTGTTCTTCGTCGATGACAATGCCCTGGTCGCCTGCTTCGACACTGGCATCACCGAAGAATTGGTCAAGGAGCTGGCCAAGCATGAACCGTTGCGCGTGGTGTTCCGCGACAATGGCTTTGCCTCTGATGCGGTGAAAATCAACGTCGAGCAGATCTTCCGTCAGCTGTCGCCCAGCACCGAGGTCCGTGCGTTATGAGCCAGGGTTCTGAGCAGTCTGGTAGCCCAAGGGATATTCTGCTGTATGAAGCGGCCGAAGGTCGGTTGCGGCTTGAGGTGCGCTTGCAGGATGAAACCCTGTGGCTGACCCAGAATCAGCTGGCTGAGCTGTTTCAGACCACCCAGCAGAATATCAGCGGCCATATTCAGAACGTCTACGCTGAGGGCGAGCTGGAGCGGGAGGCAACTCACAAGAAATTCTTGTCAGTTCAGCGCGAGGGTAGCCGCGAGGTCAGCCGTCAGCGGGATTTCTACAATCTGGATATGATCATTGCCGTTGGTTACCGGGTGAAAAGTGCGATTGCCACCCGCTTCCGGATCTGGGCTACCGAGCGCCTCAAGGAATACATCATCAAAGGCTTTGTGCTGGATGATGAACGCCTCAAGGAGCCGCAAAACGACCGCTATTTTGAAGAGCTGCTGGCGCGTATCCGTGATATCCGCAGCTCTGAAAAGGTGTTCTGGCGCAAGGTGCTGGATATTTACGCCACCAGCACGGACTACGACCCCAAGGCGGAGCAAACCCAGCTGTTCTTTAAACAGGTGCAGAACAAGATGCACTGGGCGGCTCATGGGCATACGGCCTCGGAGCTGATTTTCCAGCGCGCAGATGCTGGCGCACCCAATATGGGTATCACCAACTTTCCAGGCAAGAATCTGCTGAAGCGTGACATTGAGGTTGCCAAGAACTACCTGAATGAAGAAGAGCTGAATATCCTCAACCGCATCGTCAATGCCTACCTGGAATTGGCCGAAGTACAGGCGCTCAATCGCCAGCCCATGACCATGGCCGACTGGCAGCAACGGCTCGATCAATTTCTGACCATGACCGGGCGTGAGCTGCTGACCCATGCAGGTAGCATCAGTAATCAGCAGGCGGTGAATAAAGCTCACCAGGAGTTCGAGAAATTCCGCGAGCAACGGTTGCAACAGCCCTCAGAGGTGGAAAAGCACTTTATCGAGGCAGAGAAGAAGCTGAAGCAACTGAAGTCACCCACACGTAAGGGCGACAAAGGCGGGCAGCGTTGACCGCTGCCCTCGGTTCTTTCTGCATGACGATGTGCAGAAAGCCTTGCAGAAAGAATGCAGAAAGAGATTGCCATGAAGCTGAAGTTTAAAACCCAGGCCTACCAGACCCATGCCGTCGAGTCCGTGGTCGACTGCTTTGCCGGTCAGCCCCTGCTCGACGGTTTGACCTACCGGATCGATCCAGGTCAGCGCACCCAATCCAGCGCCTTTGATGAGGATGGCTTCAGAAACGCTGATCTGGTGCTCAGCGAAGCCCAGGTATTGGAAAACGTCCAGGCAGTACAGCGCCGCCAGAACCTGCCGGTGGTAACCTCGCTGACCGAGTTCACCACCTTCGACAACAAGGGCAATCGGGTGCCCGTCAAGGCGGCTTACAAAAAGGATGCTCTGGCGGCTACGCGCATCCACCTCGACGTAGAGATGGAGACCGGCACCGGTAAGACCTACTGCTACATCAAGACGATCTTTGAGATGAACAAGCGCTATGGCTGGAGCAAGTTCATCATCATGGTGCCGTCCATTGCCATCCGCGAAGGGGTTTACAAATCCCTGCAGATCACGGCTGAGCACTTTACCGAGAGCTATGGCAAGAAGGCGCGATTCTTCATCTACAACTCCAAGCGACTGCATGAGTTGGAGAGCTTCTCGTCCGATGCCGGCATCAATGTGATGGTGATGAATATCCAGGCCTTCAACGCCCGAGGCGCAGACAACCGGCGCATCTACGACGAGCTGGATGACTTTCAGTCGCGCAAGCCCATCGATGTGATCGCCGCCAACCGCCCCATCCTGATTCTGGATGAACCGCAGAAGATGGAAGGCAAAGCCACCATGGAAGCTTTGCCCCGGTTCAAGCCGCTGATGATTCTGCGGTATTCGGCCACTCACCGAACCCAGCACAACCGTATTCACCGCCTAGATGCGCTGGATGCCTACAACCAGAAACTGGTCAAAAAGATCGCCGTGCGTGGTATTCAGACGCGGGGGTTGGCTGGCACCAATGCCTACCTGTATCTGGAAGGTATCGACATATCCAGGCAGGCTCCCGTTGCCCGTATCGAACTGGAAGTGAAGCTGAAGTCCGGTGAGATCAAGCGTCAGCTCCGCCGCCTGCAGTTCCGCGATGATCTGTTTGCCGAGTCCGGCGAGCTGGATCAATATCGTGACGGCTTCACCATCAGTCAGATCGACGCCACCACCGACACTGTGGAGTTCACCAATGGCCTGGTATTGAAGGCCGGTGAAGCCAACGGCGATGTGTCCGAGGGTGACATTCGACGCATTCAGATCCGCGAAACCATCAAGGCTCATCTGGATCGGGAAAAGCAGTTGTTTGCCCAGGGCATCAAGGTGCTGTCGCTGTTTTTTATCGACGAGGTAGCCAAGTACCGCGACTATGATAAGCCTGATGAGCGAGGCGAGTATGCACGAATTTTCGAAGAAGAATATGAGCAGCTGAAGGACGAATATCTGTCTGAGCTGGCAATCGATAATGAAGCCTACCGGCAGTACCTTGACGATATCAACCCAGCAGCCACACACAACGGTTATTTCTCCATCGATAAGAAGACCAATCGTCTGAAAGACCCTAAAGTTGGAGCGCGATCGGTTGATTCTGACGATGTGGATGCTTATGACCTGATTCTGAAGGACAAAGAGAGCCTTTTGGCGCTCCATACAGGAGCAGATGATGCAGAAACCAGAGCTAAACGAAAGGTCAGATTTATCTTCTCCCACTCGGCCCTGCGCGAGGGCTGGGACAATCCCAACGTCTTTGTCATGTGCATGCTCAAGCACAGCGACAACACCATCTCACGACGCCAGGAAGTGGGGCGCGGGTTACGCTTGTCGGTGGATCAGCACGGTGACCGCATGGATAACCCCGCCGTGGTTCACACCATCAACGTGCTGACCGTGATTGCCAGTGAGAGCTACAAGGATTTTGTCGCCGGTTTACAGCAAGAGATCAGCGACACTCTGAGTGCACGGCCGCGCCAGGCAACCGAAACCTACTTCACCGGCAAGCAGCTGACCACCGAGCAAGGCCCGGTGGACGTGACCGCCGCCATGGCCAAGCAGATATACCGCTACCTGGTGAAAAATGACTACACCGATGAAACCGACCAAATAGCGTCGAATTACCACGAGGCAAAAGAGCAAGGCACTTTGGCTGATTTGCCGGAAGAGCTGAAGCCCTATGCGGATCAGGTCTTCGCGCTGATCGACAGCGTGTTCAGCGACGCCCAGCTGCCTGAAATCGAGGATGGTCGCAAGCCGAAAACCAACCCCCTAAACGCCAACTTCGACAAAAAGGAGTTCCAGGCGTTGTGGCAAAGGATCAATCGCAAAGCGGTGTACCGTGTCGACTTCGACTCGGATGAGCTGGTCCGCAAGTGCATCGCAGCCCTGGACAAGAACCTGCGTGTCACCCCGCTTCAATACACCGTGCAAAAGGGCATCCAGCATGATGGTCTGACAGATGAGCAACTGAAGCAGGGCGATGGCTTCAAGGTCGAGGAAGCCGCGACGGAATACGGCGACTCAATCCACTCGCGGGTCCGCTATGACCTGCTCGGCAAGGTAGCCGAAAACGCACAGCTGACCCGCCAGACGGCAGCCAAAATTCTGCAAGATATACAACCCGCCGTATTCCAGCAGTTCCGGCAAAACCCTGAACACTTCATTGCCGAGGCCTCCCGCTTGATCACCGAACAGAAGGCCGCGATGGTAATCGAGCGTTTGGCCTACGATGAAGTGGATGAGCGTTACGATGTGGATATCTTCACCGCCAACCAAACCGGACAAGACTTCTCCCGTGCCACGCAAAAGCTCAAAAATCACGTCTACGACTACGCCATCACCGATTCTGAGATCGAACGGCGCTTCGTCGCAGAACTTGATACCAGCAGCGAGGTGGTGGTCTATGCCAAGCTGCCGAGGGGCTTCCTGATCCCAACGCCGGTGGGCGACTACAACCCCGACTGGGCCATCTCTTTCCGTGCCGGCAGTGTGAAGCACATCTACTTCGTTGCTGAGACCAAAGGCACTATGTCATCCATGAAGCTGCGCGAGATCGAGCAGAAGAAAATCGATTGCGCCCGCAAGTTCTTCGACGAGATCAGCCAGCAGGTGACCGAGGATAAGGTGAAATACGACGTGGTGACGGACTACGCCAAGCTGATGGACGTGGTCGGGCAAAAAGCACACGCGTAAGCTGCACGAGGCTGGATATCAACTGTCAAGTAATACTTGACAGTTGATATCGACGATGGCGGCATCTGGCCACATTGCACAGCACCTCGAACTCGCCCCTGCGCCGCTTGCTGATCAGACCGGCACCATGAAGCCCACGCACTGTCTCGTGCATCTCGCTCAAGATTCGACTATTACGCTTTTTCGTCGTCATCACATACTCCAGTCTCACCTGCAGCTATGGGCCCGGCTAAAATGAGCTGCTGCGGAGGTCCACCGGCCCCACGCTCCAAACCAGTAGCCAAGGAATCCTTGACTACTCAAATGGCCACCAGTGAAGCGCGGCTGACTGTACTGAAAAGCAGGCGAAATCAGTACAGTAGTGGTACACTCACCCGTTCTGGCCATCTTCGCAAAATTACGCTAACCTACTGTCACGTAAATACTTTTAGCTTTCCTAGCTTACGGTAGATTACCCCTGATTTTGCTGGGTTTGCAGCGTTGCGTGCAAACTCATAATCGCTTGGTCGTAGGTTCAAGTCCTACTGGGCCCACCATTTCTAAGTCTCTCCCCCTAGATTGCCTTCTTCTTAAGCCCCTGACCAACGTCAGTAAACGGCTCCTTTGCCATATTCGCAGTTTCTCAAAACCTCATTTGTCTCTATTGGTTCTTCCACCGATCCTCCTTCGAACACCCCGTTCCACCGCAACCTCTTGCCCCACCAGAGTGATTGTGGTTGTGAATAAAAATCCGTATCATTCGTCTTACTATAACGAACTCCTCATACCCGTTGAGACTCACTCATGCTCCGTAAAACCATGCCGTTTTCCGTCGCGCCGTTGCCTGCTGCCGTTCGCCGTTCACTGGTGGTGTCGCTCGGTGGAATGCTGTGCGCTGCGCCGATGGCCGCACTGGCTCAAGAAGACACCATTAACACTGGCACCACCGTGGTCACCGCGACCGCGTTGAAGGTAGACACCCCCGAGGTAGAAACGCCTCGCGCGATCTCTACCGTGAGCGCGGAAGAGCTGGAAACCCGTGGCGTTAATAAGTACGACGAAACGTTCCAGTATCGTTCCGGCGTTGTTTCCCAGCCTTACGGCGAGGACAACAACACGGATTGGTTCTTCTTACGTGGCTTCAGCGCGGAAAGTGCGACCTACCAAGATGGCCTGCGTTTATTCCGCACCGGCGGCTACTTCTGGTGGATGAATGAGACGTTTGGCGTTGAGCGGGTGGATTTACTGAAAGGCCCGGCCTCTATTTTGTACGGTGAAGCGCCTCCCGGCGGTGTGATTAACGCCATCAGCAAGCGCCCGACCAGCGAACCACAGGGCACGTTGGAAATTGAGGCGGGCAACCAGCAGCATCGCCAGGTGGGCATTGATGTCTCTGGCCCGGTGGCCGAGCGTGACGATATGCGTTACCGCATGGTCGGGCTTTATCGCGATGGGGAAGGGGAACTTAACGGTAGCGAGAAGGAGCGCTACTACTTTGCGCCTAGCCTGGAAATGGATGTCAGCGACGATACTACGGTCACTTTCCTTGCCAGCGTGCAGAAAGATGAGGGCGTGCCCACTACCGGTTTCTTCCCGGCACTGGGTACGCTGAACGACTCTCCGTTTGGCCAAATCGACCCCGAGACCAACCTGGGCCAGCCGGATTACGACCGTCTGGATCAGCGCCAAGTAGGCATTGGTTACGAGCTTGAGCACCAGATCAACGATACGTGGGAGTTCCAGCAGAACGCTCGCTATACGCATTTAGATCTTGAGCTGCGTAATGTTTATCCCAACTCGTTTGTTACCCCGCCGCGCAGTATTTCCCGTGGCGTGATTGATCGCGACGGCGAGTACGATGCGTTCAATATCGATAACCGCTTGATTGCACGCACCTACACCGACAACACGGAAAACACCTTGCTGGTGGGCGCGGGCTATCAAGAGTTGAACCTGAACTACACCAACCGCGATAGCTTCCGTACCTTGGGCGATGGCTCTACGTTCTTCGCCAACGTGGATACCGTAGACCTCTATAACCCGGATTACGCCGCCTTTACCGCGCCGGATACCGGCGACCCCACCCAGCATGATGTGGACCGCCGCCAGTTCGGTATTTACGTGCAAGACCAGCTGCGCGTGGCAGATAAGTGGGTGTTCCTCGCGGGTGCACGCTACGACAGCGTGGATAGCAGCGACGACTTCAGTGATGTCACCGGTAGCAGCAGCCAGGGCTACGATGACGAGCAGCTATCACTTACAGCCGGGGCCATGTACCTGGGCGATAACGGCATTTCACCTTACCTTAGCTACAGCGAGTCGTTTACACCTGTCGCGGGTATCGGGCCGAATGGTGCTAGCTATGAGCCGCTGGAAGGTAGCCAGCTAGAAGCCGGTGTGAAAATTGCCCCGTTTAATGTAGATGGCTACGTGACCGTTGCCGTATTCGACGTGGAGGAGGACAACACGCTGATTTCCACTAGCGCGCCGGTACAGGAGCAGGCTGGTGAGCGTCGCTCCCAGGGTGTGGAGATCGAAGGCGTGGGCTACCTCACCGATGACCTACAGCTCACGGCGGCGTACACCTATACCGATGCGCGCTACGATATCAGCGATTCCCAGCAGGATGAGCGCGTGCCGCTGGTGCCTTTCCATATGGCGTCAGCGTGGCTGGATTACGATATGAGCAGCAGCTTGCCTGGACTTTCCGTTGGGGCGGGCGTGCGTTATATCGGTGAAACGTCTCCGAGCCCTGGCAGCGGTATTAACCGCGATGTGCCTTCCACCACGCTTTACGATGCCATGGCCAGCTACGATATTAACGACAGCTGGACCGCGCAGGTGAACGTGAACAACATCACTGATGAAGAGTACGTGAGCGGCTGCGATTTCTACTGCTATTACGGTGCTTCTCGCAGTGTGATTGGCAGCGTGAAGTACCGCTGGTAATTGATCATTGGCACTCAATCTTAACCCACAACGCCCGGCTTTAAGCCGGGCGTTGTTGTTCGTCGTTGTTGTTCGTCTATGTACTACCCATTCACCATCGCGTGCCATACGGTGCATTCGGTGGGGCCTTGCGCTAGGTCAGCACAGGTATCCACACGCCTTAGAGTAGTGGCTTGGCAGTGCACGGTCAGTTCACCTTGCCACTGGTCGAGCCGCCACTGAAAGCGTATCTCTCGCGCTTGGTCGTCGCCGTGATCGCTGATCAGAGCCAACGTGGGTTGTCTTGCCTCCGTGCTGAGCTGCGTCAACGCAGCGATTTCAGCACTCTGCTGTGCGGGAGTGAGCTGTGAGCTGCCGCGGTATCCGGGCAAAAAGCGCTGTTGGCGGGCTTCGGCCTGTAAGAAGGACAGCGCTTGTTCTGGCGTAATACGCCCATATTTGCGCACGTTTGGCAGCACGATCACGCTGGCGGCGAGTCGGCAGCCGCCGAGGTGGCTGCTCTCCCATACCTCGAACGGCAGCGGGTGCTCAGCTACCGTGCTGGCTAGCGCTTTGAACGTTTTATAACCGTACTTCGCGCAGCACTTATCTTTGGTGCCGTGGGTACAGCAAAGAACCAAATCATTGCGCATCGCTGGCTGCTCCCACTGGCTAAGGCGGGTGCCACTTTGAAAGGCGCTGAAGAACGCCTCTAACTCCCATCGTGCCACGCGAAAGCGGCGCCTCTCCGGCATCAGAAAGAGCTGATGCTGGTACTTTTCCATGCCCGGCTGTTGGATCAGGTTGATGCGCAGGCCATCGTCAGCCAGCGTATCTAGCGTTTGCTTTAATGAATCGCTCATATCGCTGGCGTGGCGTAGTTTGCGCTGCCACTTCGCGCGCGGCCAGCTAAGCAGTAAGTTGCGCTCGGCATGAGCGGCGCTACCGGCCAGCGGGTCGTGCTGTTCACGGCTTAAATCCGCGCAGAAGGTGTGGTTCATAGGGCTGCCTGTAACGTCGCCGAGGTGAAGGGCACGCACACTGGGCTGCCGCTAGCGGGGTCGCGCAGAATGTGAGCATCCAAGTCGAAGACGCGCTTTAGGTTGGCCGCGGTGAACACATCGCTTGGCGTGCCGCTGATGACGATTTGCCCGTCGCGCATCATGACTAGGTGGTCGGCGTAAGCGGCGGCGAGATTCAAGTCGTGCAGTACCAGCAGCAGCGTGCGGCCATGGTCGTGGGCCAGCCGAGATAGCAGCGCCAACAGCTCTACCTGCACCTTCAAGTCTAAAAAGGTGGTGGGTTCATCCAGCAAAATCAAATCGGTCTGCTGGGCGAGCACCATCGCGATCCAGCAGCGCTGGCGCTGGCCGCCAGAGAGCGCTTCCACATCTCGGTCGGCAAACTCGGTCACGTGCATATAGGCCATGGCTTCGGCGATGGCGTTGGCATCCTGCTGTGGATCTTTTTTCCAAAACCCTTGGTGGGGGAAGCGCCCCATCCCCACCAGCTGTTTTACGCTCAACCCCTCGGGGGCGATGGGGCCTTGCGGCAAAATGCCTAGCCGCTGGGCGACCTCCCGGGTGTTGCTGCGATGAATGTCCTTGCCATCGAGATAGACATGCCCGCCGCTAGGCGTCAGCGTTCGCGCCAGGGTTTTTAGCAGGGTCGATTTACCGCTGCCATTGGGCCCCAGAAGCACCGTGAGTTGGCCTTCCGCTACAGCAATATCCACCCCTTGCAAAATGCGCTTAGCGTCGTAGCCAGCGTGCAGGCTGTCAGCGGTGAGTCGTGATGCAGGGTGGGAATAGGCGGGCATAAGGTAGGCTCAGGCAAGCTCAGTCACAGAATTAGGGCAGTCAGCACCCTAAGGCAAAATATTCTCATTTTCAATGTTGTTCTTGTGGCTGCCTGTTCTGTGTCATTGCGGACGTTCGAACGGTGCGTCCGCAACGGTAGACCTGCCTGTTTCTTTGTGCATAATATAATCATTATTATTTAGATCCGCGTTAGCATTTCAGCGGCCGCTAAAGTGATAATTCACCAAGGGTTCATTCGTACGACGTTACACACAACGCAAGGGAGCAGACATGCAAACGATGAAACACGCCGCTTTCTGGCCAACGGTCACCTTGGCAGGATTAGTGGCAGCCACTCAGGCCAATGCCCAGCAAGAGGCAACTGACGTGGGGCAGTCGCTCAGCGAGTCATCGCCTACGATGGTCGTGACGGCGACGCGTAGCCGTAGTGAAGAGGGGAAAACGCCGCAGCGAGTGACGGTGATTACCCGTGAGCAGATCGAACAGCAGCTCGCCATCACCGACGACCCTGGCCAGGTCTTGAGCAACTTGATTCCCTCCTTTTCACCTAGCCGTCAGAAGCTGTCCAACGCCGGAGAGACGCTGCGCGGGCGCGATGCGCTGTTCCTGATCGATGGCGTGCCTCAGTCCAATCCGCTGCGCGATAGCTCTCGTGACAGTTACACCATCGACCTCTCCATGGTCGAGCGGATTGAAGTGATTCACGGGGCCAGCGCCGAGCATGGTTTGGGAGCCACCGGCGGTTTGATTAACTTCGTTACCCGCCGGGCCGAAGGGGGCGGTATTAACCAAAGCGCGGGCATTAGTTTCACCGTGGACGACGATCTGCACTCGGAAGGCTTGGGCAACAAGCTCAACTATCGCATTAGCGGCCAGCAGGGCGACTGGGATTTTGTAGCCGCGGCTACTCGCCAAGAGCGGGGCGTGTTTTACGATGGCGGCGACCGTCGCGTGGGCATTGCCTACCCCGGCGAGCTGCAAAACTCGGAAAGTTACGACCTGTTCGGCAAGTTAGGCTACTGGATCGACGACAATCAGAATATCGAGCTGTCGCTCAATCATTTTGATTTGGAAGAGGGCGACGACTACGTGCCCGTGGTGGGCGACCGCGATGCGGGCATCCCGACCAGCGCCGAGCGGGGCACACCCGACGGCGCGCCAGGCTTCAATGAAGTCACCACCGCCCGCTTGGCGTACTCCCACGCGGATTGGTACGGCAACGCGGTCGATGCCCAGGTGTATCGCCAGCGCTTCCGAGCGCGCTTTGCCACCACGCCGTTCTTCCCTTACCTGGATGGCAACGGCAATACCCAGTTCGACCAAACCCGTAACGAATCGGATAAACAGGGCGCCAAGTTCACCCTAAACCGCCAGGGCATGCTGGATGACCGGCTCGGCGTGACGGTGGGGTTAGACATCCTCGAGGATGAAACCCGCCAAATGCTGGTAGAGACCGGGCGCACCTACGTGCCGGAAAGCCGCTACAGCAACATTGCGCCGTTCTTACAGGGGCAGTTCAAAATCGCCGACCCGCTCACGCTGCATGCCGGCGTTCGCCATGAGCACGCCGACCTTGAGGTGGATGCCTACGAGACGATTGACCGTAGCAACGTCACTCAAGGTAACGTCGCGGTAGGAGGCGGCAACCCCAGTTTCGATGAAACGCTTTATAACGTGGGTTTGACGTACCAGGCCACGGAGTGGGCACAGCTGTATGCCAGCTACTCGGAAGGTTTTGGCATGCCGGACGTGGGTCGCGTGCTGCGGGGCATCGGCGAACCGGGGCAGGATGTGGATACGCTGCTTCAACTGCAGCCCATCGTGACCGATAACCAGGAAATTGGCGCGCGCTTTGACTGGGAGCGATACGGCCTGGAAGTCAGCTACTACGAATCGAACTCTGACTTTGGCCAGCGCTTGGCCGAACAGAACGGTACGTGGGTGGGCAGCCGGGAGAAAACCGAAATCCAAGGGGTGGAAGTGACCGGCAACATGCAGATCAATGACTACCATGACCTGTCGCTCTCCTACGCCCATACCCAAGGCAAGTCAGACCAAGACGGCGATGGCAGCGTGGACACCAAGCTTACCGGGATCAATATTGCGCCCGATACGCTCAAGCTGGGCTGGAGCGCCGTATGGAACGACCGTCTCTCGACCCGCCTACAGGGCCGCTATTACTTCGACCGCAGCGTCGATAACCCGGCGCTCGACTTCGATGGCTACGGTTTGGTGGATGCCTCGCTGGCCTATCAGCTCCCTACGGGGCAGCTATCGCTGGGTATCGAGAACCTGACCGACGAAGACTACCTCACCTATTACTCTCAAGCCGCTCGCATCAGCGATGAGTACTACTTCACCGGTCGTGGGCGCACGTTCACGGTGGGGTATCAGCTGGATTTTTAAGGCTTAACGCTGGCGCGCCCGATACAAGAGATAAACAAAAAAGGGCGCGCCAATGCCCGCAACGAAAATACCGGCAGGCAGGTCGTTAGGCAAAAAGGCGACGCGGCCAAGCAGGTCGGCATAAAGCACGATTAATGCACCTACCAGTGCGGATGCAGGCAGTAGCCGCGCTAAATGTCGGCCCACCCATCGCGCCGCTAGGTGCGGTGCCATGAGGCCCACAAAGCTGAGCCCTCCCGCCACGGCCACCGCAGCACCGGCCAGCACCACGCTACAGGCAAGCAGCACGATTCGGCTGCGCAGTAACGGTACGCCTAACCCTTGGGCTACGCTGTCGCCAAGCGCCATTGTATCGGCGTGGCGCGTTAGCAGAAAACTCACCGGCGTCGCTAACAGTAGCCACGGCAGCAGGCTGGACACATCGGCCCATTGGGCGGCGTATAAGCTGCCGGTCAGCCAGGTATAGGCGCTCATGGCGGCGGAGTCGTCACTCATCACGATCAGTAGCGTAGTGCCCGCGCCCATGGCGGCGGCTAGGCCAATGCCCACTAGCACCAAGCGCGCAGGGCTAATACCACGCTGCCATGCCAAGCTGACCACAAGCAGAGCGGCGAATAAGGCTCCGAGCATGGCCGCCACCGGTAGCCAGCCGATGCTAACGTGCGAACTGAGCAACGCGATAAAGAGAACGGCGGCTAGCGCCGCGCCGCTGGTAATGCCAATAACATCCGGCGAGGCAAGCGGGTTACGCACGATGCTTTGCAGAATGGCGCCTGCCATTGCCAGCGCCGCCCCTACCAGGATCGCCAGCACAATACGCGGTAGCCTAAGCTGCCAAATAATGAACGTCAGCTCGCTATCCGCTGGGTTAATAAGGGAATGCCCGACTTGCAGTGGTGGAGTAGGAAAACTTCCCAAGCAAAGCGACAGAGCCGCGCTTAGCACAAGCCCCACACTCAATAGCAGCAGCGTGAGACGAAAACGTGTGCCAAGCGCGTTGCTGGCGTCAGAAGGAGAGAGCGCTGCGAGTGTCATTGGCGAGCCATGTTGCGTCGTGCGAGGTAAATAAAGAAAGGCGTACCAATGAGCGCTGTCATGACGCCGACCGGCACTTCCTGTGGAGGAATTAAAAACCGCGATGCCGTATCGGCCAGCAGAAGCAAGCAAGCGCCCAAAACGGCACAGCCAGGAAGCATCCAGCGATGGTCAATGCCAAAGAGGCGGCGAGCCATGTGGGGCACGATTAGCCCGACAAACCCAATCATGCCCGCCAGGGCTACTGAGCTGCCTGCCAATACAATCACCACGAGCCCCAGAAGCAGTTTGATGCTGCCCGCGCGCATGCCTAGGCTTGTCACCATGTCATCACCTAATAACAGCGCATTGGCGTGACGTACCAAGAGGGCGCTAAGCACTATGGCACCACCAAACAGCGGTAGCAGCGGCAGTACTAGGTCAAGGTCGCGTCCCGCCACAGAACCCGCTAGCCAATAAAGCACGCTTTCAAAGCTCTGCTGGTCGACCACCAGGAGCCCCTGGCTGAAGGAGACAAACATCGCGGTCACCGCGACCCCTGCCAGCACCACCCGCAGCGGCGAGTTCTCGCCATAGCGCCCGCGACTTAGCAACGCCACTAAACTTGCTGCCACTAGCGCGCCGAGTAGGGCGGCACCCACATAATGGGCAGGCGTATGCAGCGGCAGTAGCGCTACCGCTACCACGACGAAAAACATCGCCCCGGCGTTAATGCCTAAAATACCCGGCGAGGCGAGCGGGTTGCGAGTCATGGTCTGCATCAGTGCGCCCGCTACGGCCAAGCTAGCACCCACGAGCGCCGCCACCACGGCGCGTGGCAGGCGCTCGGTATATAGAATGATATGCGCCACATTAGCGGGATCGTAAGCGGTTAGCATACGCCACAGTGCCGACCACTCTAGCGGGGTGGTGCCGAGCATGACGCTGCCGATAAACGCCAGTAGCGTCATGGCAGCGCCTGCTAGCAACCCTAACCACTTAGCGGAGCTGCTGTTCAGCATGAGGGCGGCTCCTGAATGCATAAAGCGCAGTGTGGCAAGTGGCCATCGGTGGCCGGGGTGAGCTGATAGTAGCGGTAAAGGTCATCCAGCATGGCGTTGGCCGCCAAAATACCGCCGCCCATCATCCAACTAACGGGGTCTGCCTCAAATACTTGGCCGCGCTGCACAGCCGTTAGCTGTTGCCACAAAGGGTGAGAAGCCCAGTGTTGGTAGTTGGCCGCAATGGCTGGGTCATCTGGCTCCAGCAGCACAAAGATGACATCAGCCTCAAGCACCGGAATGTTCTCCGTGCTGGCAAGCTTCATCCCCCAGTCTTGAGAGGCCAGCGTCTCGGGTTGTTCAAAGCCCAGCTCATCTAGAATCGAACCGGCAAACCCGCTGGTATAGATCCGCACATGATCGCTTTTAAAGCGCACGACGGCGACTTTTTGCGGCCATTGGCCCCCTAGCTGATCAGCGATCTGCTGGCGAAAGTCCGCCACGCGGGTTTTCCAGCGCTGCAGCAGCGCTTGGGCTTGCTGTTCGCGCTCGCTGGCCTCGGCCACCAGCGCTAACGTCGTTTTGAAATCATAGACGGTGTTGGCGTAAACGCTGGTCGCCATGGCGCTTAACAGCGGGGCGACGCGTTCGTGCCGAAAGTGACTGGCGATAATGGCATCCGGGTTCAGCCAAGCCACTTTCTCAAGGTTCGGCTGGGTTTCCAGCCCCACGTGCTCAACATTGGTAAGCGCATCGCGTAAATAGCGGTAGGTGGGCTTTTCCAGCCAAGCGTCAACCACGCCAACGGGGGTAATTCCGAGCGCTACGGCACTGTCCGTGGCTCCTTGGTAAAGCGTTACCAGGCGGGGTTGGTCACATTGAGTAGGTAAATCAGCAGTGGTGGCTACTTCATTGGCTATAGCAAAGAAAGGCAGCAGGGTGGAGCAAAGAATAAGCAATACCCGCCACCCTGTGCGGCTGCCATGAGCGTGTGCTGTCTGCATACGTGCCCTTCGGTGTCACGGAGAAAGGCGAAATCATGGCATGTTGTAAAAGCTAATGCAAAGCATTATCAAATAAGGGCTGCCACTACCTCCACCGCCCCAAATACCCCCACCCCGGCGGCCACCGGCCAGCCCAGTGAGCGCAGGCGACGCCACACCAACAGCGTAACGCTCAGGCCAATCGCGGTGGCCAACCAAGAGACAGGGCTGGGGTTGACGGGCACAATCGAGACGCCCAACACGGCGGCAATCATCATGGGGCCCAGAATCACCAGCCATTGGGGCATGGCGTTCATTCCCGTTGCGCTGCCCAACCGCCGCTGCATCCATAAAAAGGGCCCCACCCGCATAAGCAGCGTGCCGAGTGCGCAGATAATGACGGCGATCCACATGGTGCTGCTCATGGGCGGCTCCTCCGTGGTTGGAACGTGACCGTGTAGAAGCACAGCGCGCCGCAGGCGGCGGCCAGTGGAATGGCCACGTTGCTCCATCCGGCCAGGTTCAACCCCAGCGCGGCAAGAATGGTACATAGCATGGCGGCGGCCCAGCGCTTGTCGGTAAAGCGCGGTGCCACCATGGTGAGAAACAGCGCGGGGAGGGCGAAGGGCATAATCTCACCCAGTAGCGGCCAGCGGGCGGTGACCGCTTCGCCGCCGGTCGCACCCACTGCCGTGCCGATAATCCACACCCCCCACGCCAGCAGCGAGGCGCCAACAAACCAGCTAAACCGCTTGAATTCCGGTAGCTGGGGGAGCCGTGTGAGCGCCAAGGCAAAGACTTGATCGGTCAGGCCGTGCATTAGCCAAGGCCAGTGGCGGCTGCGGGGCAGCAGCGCGGCCAAGTTGGGGCCGTACACCACGTGGCGCACGTTGATGAGTAGCGTCATGGCCACCACCAGCCATAGCGGCGCACCAGCGGCAATCATGCCCACGAACAGAAACTGCGAGGCACCCGCGTAGATCAGCGCTGAAATGGCGGCCGCTTCCCAAGTGGTAAAACCGGCCTGCGTCGCGACCAAACCAAACGAGAGCGCGACCGGAATATAGCCGCCTAACAACGGAATTGCTTCACGCACGCCCTGTAAGGCAGAGCGCAGCGGTGAGTGGTTGGCGTGCACCGTGTGATCGGCTGGCTGGCTCATGGTGGGGTCCCTTCTTGGCCGTAGGTGACGGTGAGTAGCAGGGTGGCTTCATCGGTGTGCGTACGGTACAGGTGCGGCTGGTCGGCCTGAAAGGTGATGCTTTCGCCAGGGGTGAGCGTGGTGGTCGCACCCTCTGGGCCTACTTCTAACCATCCGCTAATGAGCGTCAGCGTTTCCCGCGTGCCCAGGGTATGGGCCTCGGCGTGGCGCAGCGTATTGGGCGCGCAGCGCATCCAGTAGGCATCCACCTGTGGCACGCCCTTACCCTGGTCGATCAACTGTACCTGCACGCCATCCTCACCGAGCGGTACGCTGATCGGTGCCACCAGGGTGCCAAACGGAACGTTGAGTTGGACGGCCAGCCGCCAAATGGTGTCTAGCGTGGGGTTACCGTTGCCCTGTTCTAAGCGGCATAGGTTGGATTTCGCGATGCCCGCCGCGTTGGCAAGTTGCGAGAGCGATAAATCCTGCGCTTTACGAAGGGCTTGGAGGTGTTGGCCTAGCGTAACAAGAGAGTGCTCGTTCATGGTGATTGCCCGTTGTTCCTTTTATGGAACGTTCTATATAAGGAACAGCGATCTGTCAATCGACGAGCCACAAAGGAGCGTTAATCAGGCTTACGCGCTCGACAGGCGGCGGCGGTAAACAGCACATCGGTGGAGGAGTTGAGCGCCGTTTCGGTAGAGTCTTGCACCACGCTAATCACAAAGCCAATGGCGACGGCCTGCATGGCCACTTCGGTCGGAATGCCGAACAGGCTGGCGGCCATGGGAATCAGCATCAACGAACCGCCCGCCACGCCAGACACACCGCAGGCCGCCAGAGCCGATACGATGCAGAGCAGCAGCGCGGAGGGGAAATCCACGCTAATTCCCAGGGTGTGCGTAGTCGCCAGCGTAATCACGGTAATGGTGATCGCCGCCCCGCACATATTGATGGTGGCACCTAACGGAATGGAGATCGCGTAGGTGTCGGCATCCAGGTCCAAGCGGCGGCAAAGCTCCAGGTTGACCGGAATGTTGGCCGCCGAGCTGCGAGTGAAAAACGCCGTAATGGCGCTGCCCCGTAGGCAGGTAAACACCAGCGGGTAAGGATTTTGGCGGGTAGCCAAGTAGACCAATAGCGGGTTACTTACTAGCGCGACGAACAGCATACAGCCAACGATCACCCCCAATAGCTGGGCGTAGTTAAGCAGTGCCTGCACGCCAGACTCCGCCAGCGTACCGGCCACCAAGCCGAAAATACCCAGTGGGGCTAAGCGAATTACCAGCGTGACAATACGCGTAATGGCGGCGGATAAGTCGCTCAGCGCTTGGCGAGTCGTGTCGCTGGCCTGGCGAAGTGTCAACCCCAAGCCAATGGCCCAGGCCAGAATGGCGATGAAATTGGCGTCCATCAGAGCCGTCACAGGGTTCGCCACCGCGTTGAGCAGTAAGTCACGCAGCACGGTAAAAATATCGCTCGGCGGGTTGCCGTCGACTTGTCCCGTATCCAAGGCCAGCTCCGTGGGAAGTGCGAAGCTTGCGGCTACGGCAATCAACGCGGCAATCAGCGTACCTGCGACGTAGAGTAAGAGCACCGAGCGAATATGTGTCGGCTGGCCCGCCTGATGGGCGGCAATGGCCGCCGCCACCAGCACGAAGACCAAAATAGGCGCCACGGCCTGCAGCGCGGCAATGAAAAGCTGCCCGAGAAGGGCTACATCGCTGGCTATGTCGGGTACGAGTAGGGCCAACAGCACCCCAGCGACAATACCGATGACGATTTGAGGAATAAGCCCCAGCCGTAACAAGGGTCGAAAAACGGTGGTAGCGGTGGCAATCATTGCGTGACTCTCAGGTAGTAAAAGGGGGAAGCGATGCGGCGGTAAGCGCCACCGCGCCTGAAAGGGGCAGCATTCTATCAGTTGAGGGCTTCTCTGGGGTGGGTGTGCCACAAATCGGCACTCGCTGTCACAGAAATGAGCGCCAGACTATACTTCGCTTGCTGCGGGGCATCATCGCAGCGTGGCTTTAGTGCTACTTCCCGCCTATTCCAAAAGAAGAAGGAACGTTGCATGCGTATGAAGGTGTTTTTCGCGGCACTATTGATGCTGTGTAGCTCGTCGCTGGTCATGGCGGCCGACTACTACGTCGATATCACCAACCGTACTGGCTACACCATTTACTATATGTACGTGAGCCCGGAGGATTCGAAAAGTTGGGAGGAGGACGTGCTGGGCAGCGACGTGTTGATGAATGGGGATACCCAGCGCGTGACGCTAACGGGGTATAAAAGTCCCTTATTCGATATTCGCTTGGTCGACGAGGACGATGACAGCTATACCTTCTGGAACGTCGATGTTTCTACCCGGGATATCGTGGTAACGCTGGATAATCTGGACTAATAACGGGCAAGCGGCTTGCAACCCATTGGGAAGCAAGCCGTTTTGCTATCAGCATGTTCTGCGTGCTTATTGCGCTACAGATTAAGCACTGGAATCACTGAAAACAAAGCCAAGCAAACTCATCTACGAAGACTAATCGACAACAATTATTTCGACTAAAGTGGTTAGACTTTGGTTGTAATTGCCGCCAATTTACTGGACTAATGGCCTATTGCAGTGAATAAAGGGCACCCTAAAAGCCAGCGGCGCTGGCGAAAAATGCCATAGGGACAGCTAAGTCCTGAGCCCTTTCGTTCACCCTGACTGCGAGCGGTACTTCCATAATGCGCAGAACTGCCACGATGACGCTGTGGGATCAGCTTTGGCACTCCCATGACCAAGTTAAAAATCTCCTGATGTGTGCGTTGCCGACCTCAAGTGCTGGAGGCTCCTCATCCCGAAGTGACTCCCATAAGACCCAGGGCAGCGGCGGCCATTCGCCTCGTCCGCCCGCGTATAGTACGGCACAGAAAATCGGCTTGGTGCTGGGCCCTTTGCTGTTTGCTTTGGTCGTGATGTTTTTCCACCCCGCCGACTTGAGCTTCGAAGGGCGCATGGTGCTGGCAACTACTTTATGGGTGGCGGTGTGGTGGATTACCGAGGCCATTCCTATCCCGGTGACGTCACTGCTGCCGATTATTCTGCTGCCGATTACCGGAGTGCTGGAGAGCAGTGCCGTAACGGCGGCGTACGGTAACCCAATTATTTTCCTATTCCTGGGCGGCTTTATGATCGCCTTGGCAATGGAGAAGTGGGATCTGCACAAGCGCATCGCGCTGTCGATTATCTCCTTGCTAGGCACCAGCATTAACAGCATCGTGTTTGGCTTTATGGCGGCCACGGGCTTCTTGTCCATGTGGGTATCCAATACCGCTGCCGTCATGATGATGCTGCCCATTGGTTCCGCCATTGTCTACCAGGTGACCCAGGAGCTGAATAAAACCGAAGGAGATCACAGAGACGAGATTGATAAGTTCAGTAAGTCGCTGATTTTTGGCGTGGGCTACGGGGGCACCATAGGCGGTTTGGGCACGCTCATTGGCACGCCGCCGAACATTATCCTGGCGGCGATCGTGAACGAGCTGTTCGGTGTCGAGATTTCGTTCGCGGGCTGGCTGATGTTTGCCTTCCCGGTGGTAGTGACGCTGCTGGTGATTGGCTGGGTGATGCTCACACGCTTTATTTATCCGATCAAGCTCGCCAAATTGCCGGGCGGCCGAGCGCTGATCCGCAAAGAAAAAGAAGCGCTGGGCAAGATCACCTTCGAAGAGAAGGCGGTGCTCGGTGTGTTCCTGTTTGCCGCGTTTTTCTGGATTACCCGCTCGTTCCTATGGCAGGGGCAGATCCTGACGATCCCCGGCATTAACGACACCATGATTGCGATTACCGCTGCCGTGGCGCTGTTTCTCATTCCTTCTCCCAACAAAGGCGGCTGCCTGCTGGGGTGGGATGTGGCCAAAGACGTACCGTGGGGCATCTTGCTGCTGTTTGGCGGTGGCTTGGCGATTGCGGCGGGCTTTGGCTCGTCGGGTCTGGCTTCCTGGATTGGCGGCCAAATGAGCGTGCTGGAAGGCGTCAACTTCCTGCTGGTGATTCTGCTGGCGGCCGGCATGGTACTGTTCCTGACCGAAATCACCTCCAACACAGCCACGGCCACCATGATCCTGCCGGTATTGGCGTCGCTGGCGCTGGCACTTGATATTCATCCGTTCGTGCTGATGGTGCCAGCGGCCATGGCGGCCAACTGCGCCTTTATGCTGCCAGTGGGCACGCCGCCCAATGCGATCATCTTCTCCACGGGTAAAATCAAAATCATCGAGATGGTGCGCAACGGTTTCTGGCTCAACATCATTGCGATGCTGTTGATCGTGGCCGCGGTCTACTTCCTGCTGCCGATGCTGTGGGGCGTGGATCTCACCACCTACCCGGATGCGTTTAGAGACTAACCCGCGACGTGTTCCGCATTAATCGCCCCGCCTCGTGCGGGGCTTTTTCATGGGTGAAACGCAGGCGCGGTTGCTATGATGACCGCACACTTTTTTCATCGAGCCTGTCATGCGATTACTTCATACCGCCGATTGGCATTTAGGGCGGCTATTTCACAACCTTTCCCTGCTGGATGACCAGCGTCATGTGTTGCAGCAGTTGCTGGAGATCATCGACCGCGAGCAGGTGGATGCCGTGCTGGTCGCGGGCGATATTTACGACCGCTCGGTGCCACCCGCTGCGGCGGTCACGCTGCTGGATGAGATATTGGTCGAGCTGTGCGAGCAGCGCGGCCTGCCGGTCGTGATGATTTCCGGTAATCACGACGGTGCCGAGCGGCTGGGGTTTGGCGCGCGCCATTTGCGCCAAGCCGGGCTGCATATTCTCACTGACTTAGCCACTTGCGATCAGCCAGTCACGCTCACGATTGGCGATGACACGGTGGATGTGTTCGGCATCCCCTACGCGGACCCAGAGTACGTGCGCAGCGCGTTTGGCGTGGACGTGCGCGACTTCGATAGCGCCCACCGCTACCTGCTGGAGCGCATTGAGGCACAGCGCCAGCCGGGCCGCCCGACGCTACTGATGAGCCACTGTTTTGTGGATGGCGGCACCTCCAGCGACTCCGAGCGCCCGCTCACCCTAGGCGGTGCCGAAAGCGTGGCGTGGGAACCCATGCAGAGTTTCGACTACGTGGCGTTGGGCCATCTGCACGGCCCCCAGATTCGCGGTGGGGAGCACATTCGCTATAGCGGCTCGCTGCTGAAGTACAGCTTTTCCGAAGCCACCCAGCGCAAAGGCGTCACCCTTGTTGAGGTGGGCAGCGAAGGTGTCACTCAAATAGCCCACCATCCGCTGCTGCCCCGCCGGGACGTGCGCGTGCTGGAAGGTGAGCTGGCTCAGCTGCTGGCCCAAGGGGCCGCTGACCCCCACGCCGATGACTATCTGCTGGTGCGCCTCACCGACCGCCACGCCATTCTCGACCCCATGGGTAAGCTGCGGGCGGTGTACCCCAACGTGCTGCACCTGGAAAAGCCCGGCATGCTGGAAGCAAAAGGCCGCCAACAGCTAGGCCGCGAGCGGCTTGCGTTCAGCGCGCTGGATATGTTCAGCGACTTCTTCACTCAAACCAGCGGCGAGCCAATGAGCGACGCCCAGGCCCGTGCCATGGGCGAGTTGATCACCACCCTGAGTCGCGAGCAGGGGGGCCAAGCATGACGCCATTAACGCTGACCATGCAGGCCTTTGGCCCCTTTGCCGGTAGCGAAACCATCGACTTCACCGCGCTGGGCAGAAGCCCGCTGTTTCTGATTAACGGCCCCACCGGCGCGGGTAAAAGCTCGATCCTCGATGCGATTTGTTTTGCTTTGTACGGCCAAACCACCGGCAACGAGCGGGACGCCGTTCAAATGCGCTGCGATCAGGCGGATGCCTCTCTGCTCACCGAAGTCAGCCTGACGTTTCGCCTGCGTGATGTCATGTATCGGGTGCGCCGAGTGCCTCTGCAGGAGCGCCCCAAGGCCAGCGGCGAAGGCACAACGACACAAACCGCAGAAGCCCAGCTGTGGCGACTCACTCCGGAAGGCGAGGAGGACGAGTGCCTAGTGGCGCGTAAGGTCACCGACGCCACGGCGGAGCTGCAAGCGCTAATAGGCCTAGACGCCAATCAGTTTCGTCAGGTGATGGTGCTCCCCCAGGGTAAGTTCCGCGAACTGCTGCTGGCAGGCTCCAAAGAGCGCGAAGTCATTTTCTCCCAGCTGTTTCAAACCCAGGTGTTCCAGCGTATTGAAGAGCGCCTGCGCACTCAGGCTAATCAAATAGAGCGGGCGGTGAGCGATCATCGCCAGCATATCAATGGCATTCTTGCCGGGGGGGAGCTTGAGAGCGAAGCCGCGTTGGCGCAAGAGCTGGAAGCGCTGGTGCCACAGGTAGACCAAGCACGAGAAGGCTTTGAAACCGCGCAGCGAAAGCGCCGACTTGCCGAACAGCAGCGCGATGAGGCCCTGGCGCTACAGCGCCAATTTGAGGCGCGGGACGCGCTGGCAGCCGATAAAGCCCGTCATCTTGAGCAGCACGCTGAGGTAGACAATAGCCAAGCGCGGTTAGCGCAGAGTACCCATGCCCAGGCGCTGCGCCCCCAGAAAGTCGCTCTAGACCAAGCGCAGCAGGCGTTGGCTACCGCCCACGATGAGAAGCGCCAAGCAAACGCTGCGTTAATCACGCGGCATTCTCACGCTGAACAGGCACAGCAGGCGCTAGAGACGGCACGCCAGCAGCAGGCGGAGCTCCCCGTAATGAGGGAGCGGCACCGCCAGCTGGGCGAGTTTATCCAGAAAAGCCAGCAGCTCAGTGAACTGCAGGAGCACTTTCAAACAGCTCAGGCCGTTTGGCAACAGGCCAATGAGGCGCTTAAGCGCGATGAGCAGCAGCTAGATGGCATTCGCCAGCAAGGCGAAGCCATCGGAGTTCACCTGGAACGCTTGCAGAGTGAGTTTCAGCAACTGGCGAGCGCCCCCGCTGAGCTAACCCGCCATCACCACCTGCTAGCCCTGCGCCAAGAGCTGGATGAACTCACCCAGCGGCACCAGGCATTAACCACGCAACAGCTGCAGGCTAAAAACGCGCTCAGCCACCAGCAAGGCGAGACCAAGCGTGCCGAACGCTACGCCACTGAGCAGGAGATGCGCTGGCACCAGGGCCAGGCCGCGCTGTTAGCGCTGACCCTTGAACAGAATGCCCCCTGCCCGGTGTGTGGCAGCCTGGAACATCCCGCCCCAGCGATAAATCGCGCCGAGTTGGTCACCCAGGCACAGGTGGAAGAGGCCAGAGCGGCGCAAGAACAGGCCCGTCAAGCGCTACAACGGGCAGAGCGCCATCACCATCAGCTCACCCAACAGATCGATAGCCACGCAGAGCAGGCCCAGCGACTGAATCAGCAGTTAGGGGAGTGGGTGAGTCAACCGCTGTCTGCTTTGCAAAATGCCTATGAAGACCTGCGCCGCCAGGTGCAGCGCCGAGAGCGGGTTGAGGCCGAGATTCGCCAACAGACCGAAGCCCGGGACGCGCTGCGACGCGAGTGGGGCACGCTGGATAAACAGCTAAAAGCCCAGCGGCCTGAGGTGGAAAAGGCGAAAGAGCACGCGCTTCGCTTAGAGAGTCAGCGCGACCAGCTGAGCCAATCGCTGCCGGAAGACGCCCGTTATCCCGAAGCAATGCGCCAAACCCTGGCCGAGCTGGAGCAGCACATCGCCCAGCTTGAAAAAGCCTGGGAGAGCGCCCAGCAAGCGCTTTCGACTAGCCAGACCCAACTGGCGCGGGCGGAAGAGCAGTTACGCGGAGCGAACGAGCGGGTCGAGCGTAGCGAGCAGTCGCTTCAGCAGGCTCACGCCGAGTGGCAGTCCGCGCTGCAGGCTAGCCCCTTTGCTGATGAGGCGGAATATCAGGCCGCCCAACTGAATGATGCCCAGCGGCACGAGCTGACGCATCGGGTAGAGGCGTATCAACGCCGCTTGGCCGAGCTTGAGGGCGCGCTAGAGAATTACCAAACCCAGCTGGCGGAAAAAATACCGCCGGATCTTGCCGCACTGAC
Organism: Vreelandella sp. L-15; assembly: GCF_056857635.1. NCBI lineage: Bacteria > Pseudomonadati > Pseudomonadota > Gammaproteobacteria > Oceanospirillales > Halomonadaceae > Vreelandella > Vreelandella sp. L-15. The sequence continues at coordinate 46,924 of NZ_JBSXNN010000104.1, forward strand.
TGCCCAGGCTGAAAGTGCACAGGCTCAAGAAAACAGCCAGCTAGAGGCGTGGCGGCAACTGGATGGGCGATTAACCACGCTGCAAAACATTCACCAAAAGCTGACGGCTGCCCACGCCTCCCAGGCGGAGCTGGAAGCCCAATACCAGCTGTGGGGCACGCTGAGCGACGTCGCCAATGGCCGCACCGGCCATCGCATTAGCCTGCAGCGCTTCGTACTGGGCGTGCTGCTGGATGATGTGTTGATTCAAGCGTCTGAGCGTTTGGTGCGCATGAGCCGTGGGCGATACCAGTTGGTGCGCCGGGAAGACCCCTCTAAAGGCAATAAAGCGTCTGGCCTTGAGCTGGACGTGGCTGATACCTACACCGGCAAAAATCGCCCGGTGGCCACGCTCTCTGGTGGGGAGTCGTTTATGGCGGCGCTGTCGCTGGCGCTGGGGCTTTCCGATGTGGTGCAGGCCTACGCGGGCGGTATTCAGCTCGATACGCTATTCATAGATGAAGGCTTTGGCAGCCTGGACCAAGACGCCTTGGATCAAGCCATTGCCATGCTGAGCGAGCTGCAAATGAGTGGCCGCATGATTGGGATTATTTCCCACGTCAGCGAACTCAAAGAGCAGATGCCGGTTCGTATTGAGGTGAGCGCTAGCCGTCATGGCAGTTCGGTCGAGGTGAAAGGGGCGCTGAGCTAAGCGCTAGCGCAAGGTTAATTCATGCTGCATTCATGTAGCATACGCTATAACAAGGGTTAAACGACCCGCGTTCGACCCGTCGAATGAATGTCTATTGAGGAGTGCGAGGATGAATGCAAGCAAAATTCTGCAGCAGCTGATGAGCCAGGCCAGTGGTAGCAAAGGCAGCAGCGGCGGCATGGATGTCAAAGGCGTGATTGATGGGCTCTCCCGCCATTTAGGCGGTAATAGCAGCCAAGGTACGCGTCAAAGCAGCGGTTCCAGCGGTTTTGATGTGAAAAGCCTGCTGGGCGGCGGTGCCCTGGGCATGCTGGTGGGTTCAAAACGTGGCCGCAGCATGGGCGGTAAAGCGTTGAAATATGGCGCGATTGCGGGTGTAGGCATGCTGGCGTGGAAAGCGTGGCAAAGCTCTCAGGAAAAGAAAGGAGCGGCGACCCAATCCTCATCAGAAGGCGAGCGTGTCGAGGTGTTAAGCGGCGAGGTTCAAGAGCGCCGCAGCCTGGAACTGCTGCAGGCCATGATCATGGCCGCACGGGCGGATGGTCATATCGATGAGCAGGAGCAGGCGCTAATCACCGATCAGATTGATGCCTTAGGCGCGGATCAGGAGATGCACCGCTGGGTGGAACAGCAGCTAAAAGCGCCGCTGGATGCTCAGGCTCTCGCCCGTGAAGCGGATTCCCCCCAGGCGGCCCGCGAGATGTACCTGATCAGCGTGGCAGTGATTGACGACCAAAACCCCATGGAGCGGGCTTGGCTGGATCAACTCGCCAGCGCGCTAAACCTAACGCCAGAAATGGCGGCAGAGCTCGAGCGTCAGGCACAGCAGGCTGGCTAATGCTCGATACGTTTAATTTTTGGCTAGCTACCGGCTTTGGGCTGGGGCTAGCGCCCGTTGCGCCAGGCACTTTTGGTTCATTGATTGGCTTGCCACTGGCGTGGTGGCTCTTGGGCCGCTCAACCGGGCAGCAGGCGGTCATCATCGCGCTGATGCTGATAGCGGCCGTGCCGGTCTGTCATATCGCTGCGTGGCACTACGATGGTTTGGATCACGGTAGCATTGTCGCCGATGAGTACGTCGCCTTCCCTCTGGTAGTGCTGGGGCTAAAAGCCGCTCGCCATCCGCTGGTACTGGCCTTGGCGTTTGGCGTTTATCGCTTTTTTGATGCTTTAAAACCGCCGCCTATTCATTTAGCGGAGTATGTCACCGGTGGGTTGGGCATTGTGTTGGATGACGTGATTGCCGCGCTGGTAAGCTGGCTGGTGGTCGCGCTGATAGTGACGCTATGGCAGCGTCGGCAGCAGAAAATCGTCTAACGCCACTTTTAAAATACGCTACCCATAAAAACGCCGCAGGTCATAAACGACACTGCGGCGTTTTTATGGATTAGCCCATCGTAAGCCGATGGGCTTGGCGATGTTAGCTTTGCACCACAATCACCGATTTAATGTTGACGAACTCGTGCATACCAAAGCCGCCGTGCTCACGGCCATAGCCGGAATCCTTCACGCCGCCAAACGGCATTTCAGGCGTTGCCACACCAAAGCCGTTGATAAACACCATGCCGGTATCGAAATACTTGCTGGCAAGCTCGGTGGCGCGCTTCACGTCTTTGGAGATGATGCCGCCGCCCAAGCCGTAGCGGCTGTCGTTGGCGATGCGCATGGCGTCTTCATCATCTTTGGCACGAATCAACGCGGCAACCGGGCCAAACAGCTCGTCGTCATAGGCGGGCTGGCCGGGGGTGACGTTATCCAGCACGGTGACCGGGTAGAATGCCCCTTTACCTTCTGGTTTTTCGCCGCCGCAGAGGATTTTTGCGCCTTTACGCACGCTCTCTTCCACCTGTTTGTGAAGGCCGTCACGAAGATCGACACGGGCCATCGGGCCTAGGTCGCTATCTTCTTTGGTCGGGTCGCCTGCTTTTAAGTCCTTCATGCGTGCCACGTAGCGCTCTTTAAACGCTTCGTAGTTCTTTTCGGTGACCACAAAGCGTTTTGCCGCTACGCAGGTTTGGCCGCCGTTAAACACGCGGCCAGTGACGCAGGTATCCACCGCCACGTCCAGGTCGGCATCGTCCAGCACCAAGTAGGCATCGTTGGAGCCTAGCTCTAGTACGGTCTTTTTCAGATGCTCGGCGGCTTTGGCGGCCACTTTGCGGCCAGCGCCGTCGCTGCCGGTCAGGGTCACACCACGCACGGCTTTATGGGCGATGATGGTGTCGGATACATCGTGTGAAATCACCAGCGTACGGAAAACGTTTTCCGGCAGGCCCGCTTCGCGGTAGATTTTTTCCAGCAGCAGGCCGCTGCCCGTCACGTTTTCAGCGTGTTTTAGCAGCACGCTGTTGCCCGCCATAATATTGGCGATGGAGTAACGCACCACTTGGTAAGCAGGGAAGTTCCACGGCTGAATGCCGTAAATCACGCCCATGGGGGAGTAGGTAACAATACCGCGCTCGCCGTTGCCGGGTTTGCGCTCTTCATCGGCCAGCTTGGTGGGGCCATGTTCGGCGGTGTAGTCACAAATGCCGACGCAGAGATCCACTTCCAGGCGCGCTTGCGAGGGCAGCTTACCCATCTCTTTGACCATCAGGTCGGTAAGCTCTTCTTTATGCGCGTTCATGGCTTCGCCAATCGCTTTCACCACCTTGGCGCGGTGCTCTAGCGGCTTGAGCCGCCAATCTAAAAACGCCTCATGACTGGCCTCGACTATCTGCTTGGCCTGGCTTTCATCCATCAGCGTGTAGGTCTCAAGCGTTTCGCCGGTGGTCGGGTTCACTGTCGTAATGGTGTTGCTCATAAGATCTCCTATCTTTAGATCAACGGGGCGCTCAATCAAGTAGAGCAGTCCTTTAGCCGACTGGTCTATTAATGCTGACTTTCTACCTTAGTAGAGAAATGGTGTTTTGCCCAAATGAATAATTAGCCATTTAATAACGCTCACGTTGGGGCAAGTCGCATAGGAAATCGTTCCATAAAAAAACGCCAAGGCGGATAAAGCGTCTTGGCGCTTTTGAGGGTAACGGAGAGGGTTACTTGTCAGGTTCCGCTTCCTTACAGCGACCTTAGACGATGCGGCCACACCGTATCGAGAGTGTCTAGTGCGGCTTTAATCGTGGGCTCGGTGGCGCGGTCGCTGCGCCAGATCAGGCTTAATGCGCAGGGCAGGCGAACGTTGTCCGCCACCGCCAAGCCGCTCTCTTGGCGTTCGGCCATGGCCAGCGCGTCTCGCGCTAGGCTCAGGCCCACGCCTGCTCTGACTAAATCCAGCATACACGCCTCTTGGTCGACCTGTGCAACACGGTTCGGAGTCGCGCCGCTTGCGGCCAGCGCCCGCTTAAGTAGTCGCGAATGCGCTGACACGGTGGGAGTTACAATCCAGGGTAGTTGCGCAAGCGCCTCCCAGCGGGTGTCGGTAAGTTTGGCTTCCCAGCCCGGCGGTGCCACCACGTGGTAGTGAAAGTGAGTTAACTCCCGCCACGCCAGGGCGCTATTGTCGGTACCTTCGCCGGGCGGGGCGAGAAAAAAGCCCACATCCAACTCCCCTTGCTCAACGCTGTCCAATACGCTGCCGCTCATGCCGTGGTGAAGCTCGGTTTCCAGCTGTGGCGCGCGGGCCATCAAGCGGCTGAGAAAATCGCCCAAGCGAATAAATTCCGGGTCAACAATGGTGCCAATGCGCAGCTTGCCCCGCAGCGTGCTGTGTAACGCGCTGGCGCTCTGCTCAAAGGCCAGCGCGCTGGCCAGGGCATTTTCAGCGGCCGGTAGCAAGGCGTAACCATCGGCAGTCAGCGTTAACCCTTGTGGGCGGCGGGTAAACAGCGTTAGGCCCAGATGCAGCTGTAGCTGCTTCAACTTTAGGCTAACCGCGGGCTGGGTCAGATGGAGCTGCTCGGCCGCCCTTGAGACGCTGCCGGTGTGGGCAACGGCCACAAAGGCCCGCAGCGTGGCGTACTCCTGCATGGTGGTGAACCTTCATTGTTGTGTTATTAGCAAAGCTTATATCTGGGTTAAAAATTACTCAATTGCTTGGCCTGTTAGGCGGGGTAGTCTAGTGATCATCCTCCGACCACTTAAGCTTTTGTTATAAAGGTAGCGACAATGACAACCAACGCCATCCATCATTTTATTAACGGCCAACGCAGCGAAGGCGCCTCCGGCAGCGCCCAGGATGTCTTCAACCCTGCCACTGGGCAGGTCACTGGCCGCGTTGCCCTGGCTTCGGCCGCCGATGTGGACACCGCGGTGCAGGCCGCCCAGGCGGCGTTTCCCGCTTGGGCCGATGCGCCGCCTATTCGCCGCGCTCGGGTAATGTTTAAATTCCTGGAGCTGCTGAACGCCAATAAAGATGCCCTGGCCGAAGCAATCACCAAAGAGCACGGCAAGGTATTTACCGATGCCCAGGGCGAAGTGGCACGGGGTATTGATATTGTCGAGTTTGCCTGCGGTATTCCCCAGCTATTAAAGGGTGATTACACCGAGCAGGTCAGCACCGGCATTGATAATTGGACCGTGCGTCAGCCGCTGGGCGTAGTGGCAGGTATTACGCCATTTAACTTCCCGGCAATGGTGCCGATGTGGATGTTCCCCATCGCCATTGCTGCCGGTAACACCTTTATTCTCAAGCCCAGCCCGCTGGACCCTAGCGCCTCGCTGATGATTGCTGACCTGTTAACGCAGGCAGGTCTACCCGATGGCGTGTTCAACGTGGTGCAGGGCGATAAAGACTCCGTCGAAGCACTGATTGACCACCCTCACGTTAAAGCGCTGTCGTTTGTCGGCTCAACGCCCATTGCCAACCTGATCTACGAGCGTGGCGCGAAGCACGGTAAGCGCGTACAGGCACTGGGTGGGGCGAAAAACCATATGGTGGTGATGCCAGACGCCCATCTGGATAAAGCGGTGGATGCGCTGATTGGTGCGGCCTACGGTAGTGCCGGCGAGCGCTGCATGGCGATTAGCGTGGCCGTGCTGGTAGGCGATGTGGCCGATAAAGTGGTGCCGATGCTCACCGAGCGTGCCAAGGCACTAAAAGTGAAAGATGGCATGCAGCTAGATGCGGAGATGGGGCCAATCGTGACCCGCCAGGCACACCAGCGGATTACCGGCTATATCGAAAAGGGCGTGGCAGAAGGCGCGCAGCTGATTGTGGATGGCCGTGAGTTTGATAGCACACAGGCAGGCGAGAACTGCGCCGATGGCTTCTGGATGGGCGGCACGCTGTTTGACCACGTCACACCAGAGATGACTATCTATAAAGAGGAGATATTTGGCCCTGTGCTGGTGTGCGTGCGCGTACCGGATGTGGCTACCGCCATCCAACTGATCAACGACCATGAGTTTGGTAATGGCGTGAGTTGTTTTACTGAAAGCGGCAGCGTTGCCCGCGAATTTGGCCGCCGTATTCAAGTAGGCATGGTCGGCATCAACGTACCGATTCCAGTGCCTATGGCGTGGCACGGTTTTGGCGGCTGGAAGCGCTCGCTGTTTGGCGATACTCACGCGTATGGCGAAGAGGGCGTGCGCTTCTACACCAAACAGAAGTCGATCATGCAGCGCTGGTCGGACTCCATCGATACGGGTGCTGAGTTTGTGATGCCGACGGCGAAGTAACGCCTGACCGTTACGGGAGCCAAGCCCATGCCAACAAATACAACCACTCATCCCACCGCAGAAGCATTTGATTATATCGTGATTGGCGCAGGCACCGCAGGGTGCCTGATGGCCAATCGGCTAAGCGCCGACCCTGCAAACAAAGTGCTGCTGATTGAAGCGGGTGGTCGGGATAACTACCACTGGATCCATATTCCAGTGGGCTACCTTTATTGCATCAATAACCCGCGCACCGACTGGCTGTTTCGTACTGAGCCGGACAAGGGGCTTAATGGCCGCTCGCTGATCTACCCCCGAGGTAAAACCCTGGGAGGCTGCTCCAGCATCAACGGCATGATCTACATGCGCGGCCAAGCGCGGGATTACAACCACTGGGCGGAGGTTACCGGTAGCGACGAGTGGCGCTGGGAGAACTGCCTGCCGGACTTTATCAAACACGAAAACCACTACCGGCTGGATGAAGGCAGCGACGGTGATGAGACTCACCGTGCTTTTCATGGCCATGGCGGCGAGTGGCGGGTCGAGAAGCAGCGCCTGAAATGGGAAGTGTTGGATGACTTTGCCGAAGCAGCGGTGCAGGCGGGAATTCCCCGCACCGACGACTTCAACCGGGGTAGTAATGAAGGGGTTGCCTATTTTGAGGTAAACCAACGTGACGGCTGGCGCTGGAATACCGCTAAGGCATTTTTGCGTAGCGCGCTAAAGCGCGACAACCTGACGCTTTGGCACTCTACCCAGGTGAATCGGCTCTGCTTTGATGAGGAGCAGCCAACGCTTCGTTGCACTGGGGTAGAAGTGGTGCGCAGCGGTAAGCCCCAGCGTGTTCAGGCGAGAAAAGAAGTGGTGCTGTGTGCGGGGGCCATTGGCTCGCCCCACCTTTTGCAGCTTTCGGGTATCGGGCCTGCTGAGCATCTACGCGAGCACGGCATTAAGGTAGTGCACGACCTGCCTGGGGTGGGCGAAAACCTGCAAGATCACCTCCAGATTCGCTCGGTATATCGTGTCAGTAATGCCAAAACGCTCAATGCTATTGCCAGTACGCTGTGGGGCAAGGCGGGGATTGGCTGGGAGTATGTGACTAAGCGCACCGGGCCGATGAGCATGGCGCCTTCTCAGCTTGGCGCGTTTACCCGCAGTTCTGACGATCAGCCGTATCCCAATATTCAGTATCACGTGCAGCCGCTCAGCCTAGAGGCGTTTGGGCAGCCGCTGCATCCGTATCCGGCCATTACCGCGAGCGTATGCAACCTGAATCCTACCAGCCGAGGAACGGTGCGTTTGAAAAGCGCCGACCCGCGTCAGGCACCGGCGATTTCGCCGAACTATCTCAGCACGCCGGAGGATCGCAAGGTGGCGGCTGATTCGCTACGGGTAACCCGGCGTATCGCCGAACAGCCTGCCTTCGCTAAATATTTGCCTGAAGAGGTAAAGCCGGGCGTTGAGTATCAAACCGATGACGAGCTAACGCGGCTAGCGGGAGATATTGGCACGACGATTTTTCACCCGGTCGGCACCACGCGGATGGGCAAACGTGATGACCCAATGGCGGTGGTGGATGAAAAACTGCGGGTGCGCGGGGTGGCGGGATTGCGGGTCGCGGACGCGGGCGTGATGCCTAGCATCACCAGTGGAAACACCAATTCGCCCACGTTAATGATCGCTGAAAAAGCCGCTGGATGGATTTTTAAAGAAAATTCATTGCATTGACATTTTTTTTCATCATAGTGTTGACGTGCGGCTTGGTTAAGCGCATGCTGAATGCAGTTGGTTAGCAAGTCGAACGTTGTCAGCAGTATCGAAACGCTCTAGCGTTGAGTCTGGTGAAAGTTTCTTGTTCTACCCACTGCAACTCGGGTATTACCCGGCTCTACATTAAGCTTTATCGAGGATTTCGATCATGGCAACTGGTACCGTTAAGTGGTTTAACGACACTAAAGGCTTCGGCTTCATTTCTCCGGACGACAATGGCGACGACCTGTTCGCGCACTTCTCCGAAATTCAAGCTGACGGCTTCAAAACTCTGCAAGACGGCCAGAAGGTTTCCTTCGACGTCACTCAGGGTAAAAAAGGCCTTCAGGCTTCCAACATCAAAGTTCTGGGTTAATTCCAGCTTGATGTTCGCCGCTAACATCTGATGTTAGTGAGCTAGAAAAACCCCGCCTCGAGCGGGGTTTTTGTTCGTGGATTATTATCTGCCCCACGCCCCACGCCCCACGCCCCACGCCTATATTCTATTTTGTTCTTACTGTGTTTCTAAAAATAACTTTTTAGAATATCTGCTAGGCGGCACAATGCCCCTCATATTGTTCGGTTATGTCAGTTGAGTGGGCTTGAGAAAGGATGTGGGGTTATGTCGCTGGATGCTTGGATTGCAGTAGGAGTCGTGCTGACTATCTTCCCGTTGATGGCGTTGTCACGCCTAGGGCCAGATATCATTTTAATGGGCGCGGTGGTGGTGCTGATGACGCTTGGCGTGATTGACCCACAGCAGGCGTTGGGTGGATTCTCTAATAGTGGCCTGTTTACTGTGGCGTTTATGTACGTGCTGGTGGCCAGTATTCGTGAAACGGGCGGTATCGATCTTATTATTCGCTACGTTCTGGGGCGGCCAACCAGCGAGCGCGGCGCGCTAACACGTCTATTGTTACCTGTGGCATCGCTCAGCGGTTTTCTCAATAACACCCCGGTGGTGGCGACGTATATTCCCGCCGTCATGAGCTGGAGCCGCCGTGTGCGGCTTTCCCCACAGCGCTTGCTCATGCCGCTGAGCTTTGCCTCTATTTTAGGCGGTACTATCACGCTATTTGGTACCAGCACTAACTTGGTAGTGCATGGGCTACTGATCGAGCGCTACCCTGATTTGGCCATGGGGTTATTCGACTTGGCGTGGGTAGGCATTCCGGTCGCGGTAGCGGGCTTGGCTTATCTTATTTTCCTTGCCCCGCGTTTATTACCCGCCCGTGGCGGCACGGCTAAAGCCTTTGCCAATCCTCGCGAGTTCACTATTGAAATGGAAGTAGACCCGGCAGGGGTACTGGTCGACCGCACGGTCGAAGAGGCGGGGCTGCGCCACTTGCAGGAGCTGTTCCTTGTCGAGATCGAGCGCGTCGGTAACGTGGTCAGCGTAGTTGGGCCAGGGGAGCAGCTCAAAGGTGGGGATCGTTTGGTGTTCGTGGGCACCTCGGATGCCGCTGTGGAGCTTCAGCAGATTCGTGGGCTGATCCCTTCTCGGGATGGCGCTTCTAGCCTAGAAAAAGAGTTCAAAGAGCGCCGTTTGGTCGAGGCGGTGGTCTCCAATCAATGCCAGTTTATTGGCCAGCGGATTCGTGACGGTCGATTTAGAACCCTATACGGCGCTGCTGTACTGGCGATTTGCCGCGGCGGCGAGCGCGTGACGGGGAACCTAGGCCAAGTGCGCTTGCAGCCCGCCGATGTATTGCTGTTAGAGGCACGCCCGCCGTTTATCGAGCGCCATCGGCAGTCTAAAGATTTCTTACTGATCAGCGAGCTAAACGGCTCTGCGCGGCCCATTCATGAGAAGGCCCCGCTGGCCTGGGGGATTTTGCTAGGTGCGGTGCTGCTGGCTGCGTTTGGTGTTCTGAGTATGCTTAATGCCGCCATGCTGGGGGCGGCGATGGCACTGCTGACCGGCTGCTGCACAGTGGGCGCGGCTAAGCGGGGCTTAGATACTCAGGTGTTATTAACCATTGCCGCCTCGTTTGGGGTGGGGGCAGCGTTACAGTCGTCAGGTGCAGCGGGTGCCATGGCAGGCAGCGTGCTGTCGTGGGTGGCGGGCAGCCCGTGGTTGCTGCTGATGGGTACCTACTGCGTGGTGGCGCTACTCACGGAGCTAGTGACCAACAACGCCGCGGCGGTGATTATTTTTCCGGTGGTCATGGCTGCTGCTGAAAGTCTCGGCGTGAGCCCCATGCCATTTGTGGTGTCTGTGATGTTTGCTGCCTCGGCCAGTTTTCTGACCCCGATCGGCTACCAAACCAACTTGATGGTGCATGGTCCTGGTGGCTATCGAGTCAGTGATTTTTTACGTGTTGGTGGTGGTTTAAACGTACTGACCGGTGTGATTGCGGTCACGCTGATTCCATTGGTGTGGCCGTTTTAAGCGGTTAATGTCTCGCTCCCCGCGCTGCTTTAGGCTAGGGTGACGCTTTTAATATCAGTAAGGAAATAACCCATGACAGCCCCAGGCGAACTGATTATTGAGCCAAAAAATGGTCAACCCGCCGATGCGTGTGTGTTTATTATTCATGGCCTAGGTGCCGATGGGCATGATTTTGAACCCCTAGTGCCCGCCTTAGCGCTGCCAGAAAGCGCCAACGTGCGTTTTATTATGCCCCATGCGCCGCGCCTGCCGGTCACCATTAACGGCGGCATGGTAATGCCCGCCTGGTACGACATTCTGGCGATGGATTTGGGCCGCCGGGTTGATGAAGTTCAGCTGAAAAAATCCGCCGAGCGTATTCAGGCGCTGATTCAAGAACAGATCGATCAGGGTATCGATAGCCAGCGGATCATCGTGGCGGGCTTCTCCCAAGGCGGTGCGGTGGCGTATCAGGCTGCGCTCTCGTTCCCGCAGCCGCTTGGCGGGCTGTTGGCAATGTCGACCTATTTTGCCACCGCCGATAGCATCGAGCCTGCCGAGGCGAACCGTCAGGTGCCGATTGAAGTTCATCACGGTAACTTCGACCCCATCGTGCCTGAAACCTTGGGCCGTAGCGGCGTTGAGCGTTTAAAAGCCATGGGTTACAACGTCAACTATCGCCAGTACCCCATGGCCCATGCGCTATGCCCACAGCAGGTCAACGATATCGGCAAGTGGCTGGGCGAGCGGTTAGGCTAAATGGATAGCCATCGCCGAGGCCGTGCTGCCGATGTGCCCAGCGATATCCCTCAGCGGGGCTGGCATGATATTGCATGGCGAGTAGTGCGCGCGGCCCGCCGGGATAGAATCACTATGTTTGCAGCTGGCGTCGCTTTCTATGCACTGCTGGCGCTGTTTCCGACCATCGCGGCGGTAATTTCGGTGTGGGGGCTGCTGTTTGATCCAGTGGAGGCCGGGCGGCAGCTCTATACGATTAGTCGCTTTATGCCCCCTGATGCTGCCAACCTGATTGATCAGCAGGCGCAAGAGGTGGTGGAGAGCACTGAGTCTGGCAATGTGATGACCGCCTTGGCAGGGTTATTGATTGCCATGTTTATCGCTTCGAAAGGGGTGTCGGTGTTAGTGATTGGCTTAAACGCCGTTTACGGCGAGCAGGAGAAGCGCTCTATGCTGTATAGAGCGCTGGTGCTGGTCTCGCTGACCTTTGGTCTCATTGTGATGACGCTTGTTTCCCTTGGTTTTATTGCCGTTGTGCCGGTGGTGGTGGATAGGCTAATGATTGATCCGCCGCTGGATAGAGTGCTGCAGTGGCTGCGTTGGCCGGCACTGTTAGTGCTAATGAGCTTATTGATTGCCATGCTGTATCGCTTCGCGCCCTATCGGCGCTCACCGCAGTGGCGCTGGTTGAGTTACGGCACCCTGTTTGCAACGCTGATGTGGCTGTTGGGCTCCGGTGGTCTTTCGCTCTACGTGCGCTACTTTTCGACCTTTAGCGAGCTGTACGGCTCGCTAGGCGCGGTGGTGGCGTTGATGCTGTGGTTTTGGCTCTCGGCGTTTGTGGTGCTGTTTGGGGCTGAGCTTAACAGCGAGATGGAGCGCCAAACCTGTCATGACACCACTATCGGTGAGGTGCGCCCCTTAGGAGAGCGACAAGCGTTTGCTGCCGATACCATTGGCGTTGAAAACCCTTGGAATAGCGATAAATCCGAAAGCCAACAACGCCCCTGTGATTGAGTGGGTACAACGTGCCACCGCCCAGCAGTGCTGGGCGGTGAAAGTTAAAGCCGTGGGTGTTTCGCTGGGTACTGTTAAAGCAGTTCCTCGGCGGCCATGCCGCAGGTGTTGGCGGTGAGGTAGGGTGTGTCGATCTGCCCGACGTTGCCCAAGCAGACAATCTTGGTGTTACGCCCGGCGCGGGTGACCAGCTCTTCAAGCACGGTCATAGGGATAACCACATCATGCTCATCAAAATGATAGAGCGCAGTCGGGTCGTGGATCAGGACATTCGTGTCTAGGACATACAGCCTAGTCGCTTTCTTATCGAGTCGTACCATCGCGGAAACTACTCCTTGGTTGACGGCAACATCGACACTGGCAGACGCACTTTACGCTTAGATGACACTTGCCTGTGTCGGTTCTCTAGCGTGTCCTTTGGGCTCCTTCAATGGCTTTTTTTACAGCGTGGTGGGCAATCGCTTTTTTCGCCACTGCTAAATTTCAACGTTACTCATGCGCCGTGCTCGGCTTTCCGACTGAGAGGGGGCCTCAGCGTGTGGTACCCAAGAAACGGATGACGTTGGTCAGCAGCGCCGTGGCGACCACCCCAAGGCTCTCGCCTTCCACGTAACGGTAGTAGTGGCTTTCCAGCAGCAGGTCGTGGTTGAGCGCACACAGCGTGTGATTGGTTAAGGCGTCTTTAACCAGCGGGTAAGGCAGTAGCGCCCAGCCGGTCCCGTTAATTACCGCATCGCGAATCACCTCGAACATAGTCAGGCCCAGATAGTTGGTGGAGAACAGCGCCTCGCTCACCAATTTGTCGCCTTGGTCGAAGGTCAGGCATACCTGGGTGTACTGTGCCAAATCATCTTTGGTGACGTTGGGCAGGCGACTGAGTGGATGCCCAGGTGCCGCCACGAGACTCATGCTCACCGGGGCAAGGTTGCTGGCGTTCACCGCGGCCCCTTCAGCGGTGTAGAGCCCAAAGGCAATATCCACCGTTTGGCGCAGCACGAACTGGGCGTGCTCCTGAGGTGGGAGCAGGTATACCGAAATGGCCGTGAGCGGGTAGCGCTGCTTCAGGTCGTGCATGACCTGTCTCCAAAACGCTTCGGGCAGGGCATCGTCCCGCGCGATGCAGAGCTGGCTCTCAACGCCCTGCAAGTGCTGCTGGCAATGTTTATTGATGCGGCTGGCGCTGGTTAGCAGGCGGTAGCAGTCGGGGAGTACGCTTTCCCCCACCGCTGTTAGCTGTAGGCTGTTACCCGAGCGCTCAAACAGCGCCACGCCCAGACTATCTTCCAGCGCATTCACCGCGGCGCTCAGCGTGCTGCGCTTTATGCCGGTATGCCGGGCAGCGGCGGCAAACGACCCATGTTCTGTGACATCAATAAACGCCTGTACCTGTTCTGCGCGCATGCAAACTACCTTGTGAAAACCCTTTGAGCGCCAATATAGTTGGCGCTGAGCGATTGGTGAAGCGCTAATGCACCCATTATGATGGCGGTCTTTTATCACCCTCTATTGGAGCAACCCGCGTGACCCCCTTTGTCGCCGAGCGCCGAGCGCTTAGATTTTCCGCCATTTCTGCCAGCCTATTTGCCTTTACCGGGCTTGCCTTAGGCCTTGCCAGTGGCTCAATTACGATACTCTTCGATAGTGGCTATTCGCTATTAAGTTTAGTGCTGGCATCGCTGTCGCTGTTTGCACTTCAACAGGCCCGCAAACCTGCGGATGATCACTACCCCTTTGGGCGGCTGACGGTCGAGCCGCTGGCCGTGCTGCTCAAAGGCGTGGTGATTGCGCTGGTGTGCCTGTTCTCCCTGGTCTCTGCTTTGTGGAGCTTGGCGCAGGGAGGACGTTTGGTCACGCTGGACTTGGCGCTGATGTTTGGCGTGGTCAACGTGAGCGGCTGTTTGCTCACCTGGGGGTGGTTGAACCGCTACGCCAAGGTCGCGCAGTCCTCGCTACTGGCTGCAGAGCTTCGCCAGTGGCAAATGGATACTTGGCTGAGTGCCGCCGTCATGCTGGGCTTTGCCCTTACCTGGGGGTTAACCCTCTCGCCTTGGGAACACTTGGCGCGTTTTGCGGACCCGGTGATGGTTCTTATCATAGCCGGTTACTTCCTGCCCATGCCCATTCGTATGGTCAAAGGCGCGCTGCGCGAGTTGATGTTCGGCGAACCGGTCGGCAGCGTGCGCCAGGAAGTGGTACAAGAAGTGGCGGAGTTCGATATCGCCGACGACGATGTACGCCTTGCGCAGGTAGGCAGCTTCCTGATGGTCGACATTCAGCTCGATAAGCAGCAAATCGATGACGCGGAAGAGATCGTCGAGAGCGTTGAGCAGCACTGTAAACTGCGTAATCTGCGTCCGGTGACGAGTATTACGCTGGTTACATAGTGGCCGAATCAAAAACTATTGACGCTATTGCAGTTGGGGGTGATATCTAGCGCTACCGACAACGGGTGTCGGCTTAATACTGCACTTTTGAGGGTTGCAAAAACATGCCATTGCGCCGCTGTTTGCCCTTACGCTGGGTACCCTCCATCTCTTCCAACTCCTCTTCGCTCATCGAGTCATACATCCCTTTCGAGGCGTCATACAGCTCGCTTGGCTTGGTCTCACCGCGCTTAGCCGAGAGGGCAGCCCCGGCGGCTTTCTGTTGTGCTTTAGAGGTGGCTTTCATTTAACGACTCCTGTCAGTTGACTTCCCTTAAGTGCTCACGCTATTAAGCCTAGCAGTGGGTAGTGTTGTTTCCAGACTGACGAGCGCGTTTAACATAAGAGAGCTTCATGACACCGGCGATTAATAGCGCAAGGCACGCAGGTATTGCCTTTCAACTTCACGAGTATCATCACGATGCTGATGCCTCATCCTACGGGCTAGAGGCGGCTGAAAAGCTGGGTGTAGCCGCTGAGCAGGTGTTTAAAACACTGGTGGTGAGCCTAGATGGCAAGCAATTGGCGGTCGGCATTGTGCCGGTGAATTGTCAGTTAGGGTTGAAACGCATTGCCAAAGCGGCAGGTGCTAAAAAGGCCACGATGGCTAGCCCAAAGATTGTGGAACGCACGACGGGCTACGTGCTGGGCGGCGTTAGCCCATTGGGCCAGAAAAAGCGCTTACCGACCTTCATTGATGCCTCTGCACAGCAGTGGTCGACGCTATACGTGAGCGCCGGGCGACGTGGGTTGGAAATCGAGCTCTCGCCGGAGGACCTTGCCGCACTCAGCCAAGGGCGATTCGCAGCGCTCTCTGCGTAGGCACGACGCGTCAGGATCAGCGCGTGGCAAAGCAGGGGGTGGCACTTTCTGGTATGGTGCTTCACATTATCGGTTTGCTGGGCATCACGCCCCCTTCAGGAATTTTTCGTGTCAGATACCTCGTTTGCCTCTCTTGCCCTCTCGCCCGCGCTGCTGAGCACGCTCGACTCTCTGGGCTATCACGACATGACGCCCGTTCAGGCGCAGAGCCTGCCGCCCATGCTGGTGGGGCGCGATGTGATGGCGCAGGCCAAAACGGGCTCGGGTAAAACCGCCGCGTTTGGTTTGGCGCTGTTGTCACAGCTGCGTGTAGAAGCCTTCAGCGTACAGGGCTTGGTGCTGTGCCCCACCCGCGAACTGGCGGATCAGGTCGCCGAGGAGCTGCGACGCCTGGCGCGGGGCATGCCCAACGTCAAAGTACTCACACTGTGTGGCGGCGCGCCCTTTGGGCCGCAGCTCGCATCGCTGGAGCACGGTGCTCATATCGTGGTGGGCACGCCGGGGCGGGTGGACGAGCACTTGCGCAAAGGCTCGCTCACGCTTGGGTCGCTGGCCGTGCTGGTGCTGGACGAAGCCGACCGTATGCTGGACATGGGCTTTCAGGTCACCATCGACGACATCATCGCCGATACCCCCGCTGACCGACAAACGCTGCTGTTCAGCGCGACGTTTCCCGATGAGCGGGAGGGGCTGGCAGCCATGACCCGCGGCGTGCTGCGCGACCCGGTCAGTGTCAAGGTGGCAGAGACCCACGATGCCACGACCATCGAGCAGCACTTTTACCGTGTGTCTCATGACGACGACCGTTTTGCTGCATTGACCGAGCTGCTGCTCGCCACGCGGCCTACCACCAGCGTGGTGTTCTGTAACACCAAGCGAGAAACCCAAGCCGTGGCCGATAGCTTGGTCGACGCGGGATTTAGCGCCGTCGCCTTGCACGGTGATCTTGAGCAAAAAGATCGTGACCGGCTATTGGTGCTGTTCGCCAACCAAAGCGCATCGATTTTGGTCGCCACCGATGTGGCCGCCCGCGGGCTCGACATTGCTCAACTAGATGCCGTTTTCAATTACCAAATCGCCCGCGAGCTGGACGTCCACGTTCATCGCGTCGGCCGCACGGGGCGCGCAGGAGCCAGCGGTATCGCCTGTACCCTGGTCACACCGCAAGAAGATTATCGACTCGAACGCCTCGCTGAGCTGTTGGGCGAGCCGCTCGCGACCGAGCCGCTGCCGAAAGCCACCAACGGTTCGCCGTTCGAGCCCCCCATGGCCACGCTACAGTTGGCGGGTGGCAAGAAAGATAAGCTGCGCCCTGGCGACATTCTGGGAGCATTGACCAGCGAAGGCGGTCTGCGCGGTGATCAGGTGGGTAAGATCAAGGTGTTGGCTCGAAGCGCTTACGTCGCGGTGGCGCGCAGCGCTGTCCAGAAAGCTCAGGCCAAGCTGGAGCGGGATAAACTCAAAGGGCGCGCTTTCCGCGTGCGACGCATTCGCCATTAACGATCCCAATGACGTGGTCGCTATCATAAGGAGCCTTCGCAGCAAGCTATGAAAACACCCAAACGATTACAGCCCTTGGTCGATGACGGCCTGATCGATGAGGTGCTGATGCAGTTGATGAGCGGCAAGGAAGCGCAGGTGTATGTGGTGCGCTGCGGCGGCGACACACGCTGTGCCAAAGTATTCAAGGAAGCCAAGCAGCGCAGTTTCAAGCAAGCGGTGCAATACCAGGAAGGGCGTAAAGAGCGTAACAGCCGCCGAGCGAGGGCCATGGCCAAGAAAACCCGCTACGGCCAGAAAGAGCAGGAGCAGGCGTGGCTCACCGCCGAGGTGGACGCGCTGTATCGCTTAGCCGCAGCTGATGTTCGTGTGCCAAAGCCCTATGGCTTTGTGGATGGCGTGCTGCTGATGGAGATGATCACCGACGCCGAAGGCGATGTAGCACCGCGCTTAGACGATGTTACCCTGACCGAAGAGCAAGCCTTACGCTATCACGCCAAAGTGATCCAGGACGTGGTGAAAATGCTCTGCGCGGGTCTGATTCACGGTGACCTATCTGAGTTCAACGTGCTGGTCGATGCCGATGGCCCAGTCATTATCGACTTGCCCCAAGCGGTAGACGCGGCCGGTAATAACAGCGCCGCCGCCATGCTGGAGCGCGATGTCGATAACATGCGCGCTTATTTTGGTCGCTTTGCCCCCGAGCTGCTCACTACTCACTACGGCAAGGAAATGTGGGCGCTTTATGAAGCGGGCGAGCTGCACCCCGATAGCAAACTCACCGGCCACTTCGAGTTTGATAGCCACATTGCCAACGTGGATGAGCTGATGGAAGTCATCGACGACGCCAAAGAGGAAGAAGCTGAGCGTCAGGCGCGAATGCGTGATGACGACGAGGATGCAAACTCACAACCATACTGACTATACCCTCAATAATTAGGCTCTTCTTATTTTAGAAGTAATTTGAAGAGCCTGATCATGAGATAATTATTAATTAAAACTTAGCTTAAACAGCTCATTGGCTTGTTTGACGATGTTCTCGACGGTAAAGCCGAAGTGCTTGAACAGCTCGCCCGCGGGTGCCGACTCACCGTAGGTGGTCATGCCAATCACGCGGCCGTCGAGGCCCACGTACTTGTACCAGTAGTCGGCGTGGCCCGCTTCGATGGCGATACGCTTGGTCACGGCTTTGGGCAACACGCTTTCACGGTAGTCGGCATCTTGGCCGTTGAAGCGGTAAGCGGACGGCATGGAGACCACGCGCACGGCTTTACCTTGCTGCTCCAGCTCGGCCGCGGCATCCATCGCCAAGGCGACTTCGGAGCCGGTCGCGATCAGGATGAGGTCCGGCGTGCCGTTGCACTCTTTGAGTACGTAAGCGCCGCGCTGAATGGACGCCAACTGCGCCTTGGTGCGCGCCTGATGCGGTAGGTTCTGACGTGAGAGCACCAGCGCCGTCGGGCCGGAGTGGCGCTTGATTGCGGCATCCCAGGCGGCAGCGGTTTCCACTGCGTCACAGGGGCGCCAGGTATTCAAATTCGGCGTAGTACGCAGGCTGGTGAGCTGCTCGATCGGTTGGTGGGTCGGGCCATCTTCACCCAGGCCGATGGAGTCGTGGGTAAATACGTAGATAGCCTGCTGGCCCATCAATGCCGCCATGCGCACGGCATTGCGCATGTACTCCATGAAAATCAAGAAGGTTGCGCCATAAGGCACGAAACCGCCGTGTAGAGCGATACCGTTCATCACTGCGCCCATGCCGAATTCACGCACGCCGTAGTGGAGATAGTTGCCGCTGGCATCGTCTGGAGTGATCGCCTTGGCGCCCTTCCAGAACGTCAGGTTGGAAGGCGCCAAGTCAGCGCTGCCGCCGAGCAGTTCCGGCATTTGCGGGCCAATCACGTTCAGCGCTTCAAACGACGCTTTACGCGAGGCAATGCTGTCGCCTTTCTCTTGGGCCTGCTCGATCAGCGCTTCAGTCGTCAACTCCGTGGGC